>PIVQ01001784.1 GCA_003354055.1 Desulfobacteraceae bacterium
AAACTGTCACCCTAAAATAATTGAGCCCTTAATCTGTGTGAGATCGATTGAAAGTCTCTCACAAATTCACGCCATCAATTATTTTTAAAGGTACCAGTTTAGTCAGGCGGGTTTCCGAACATGGATGATAACGACCTGCATCACCAGCCAGCCATGGACTTGAAGAAAAAAAACAAAAAAGCCTCTTCTGGTCTGGTGTATGCCATGGTTGGACTAATAATCATCTATCTCCAATTGCATATTGCAGTACTTGGCAGCTCCATCTAAATCGGGGAATAAGGTTAAGTAATTAATGTTCATGCGGTTAAGATACCTAAGAAATGAATGACGATCGCCAGGTGACTCCGTAATATTCATTTTAATCATTACCGCTGACGTCGATTCTTTGAATCGTTTTCTTACCCAATCTTCGATATCAATATTCATCCCAAGGGACTTTGTGAAAAGCCCTCTCTGATTAACAAGTCGCATATTGTCATCAACTAGCGGGGATACAATCTCAATTGCATCAGTACCAGCTAATATGGTTCCTGGCTCAGTCTTTTTTACTTCTTCTGATTTTTTAATGACTTGTTGTTTCGCTAAACCATATACCACTCTATCTTTGGGCAGATCATTAGGATCCCGTTCGGTTAAAA
>PIVQ01000187.1 GCA_003354055.1 Desulfobacteraceae bacterium
GGAGTTTATTTATGAAAGAACATGTCACAGGCAATGAGGCAACAATTCCCCAGACAAAAACTGCTTATGCCAAACGCTCGCCAATAGACAGAAGATCTCCTGTTGACCGGCGGATCCTGGACATGGGGCCGGGATATCCGGGCATGGAAAGCCGGCTGAAATTCAAGGACAGACGCAGGGGATGGGAAGACCGGTACGGCTGGGAACGGATCAGCAAATGGAGCAGCTCCCCCATCTATTCAGACCTGCCCTGACATGGTTTCTTCTAATTTTTTTACTTTGGTTTGCTGTAACATCCTGTCCTTTTTATTTGTCTTGATATCAGGTTCGTGGTAAAACCCTCTGGCGAAACCGACAATTATTGCGATGATATAAATAAAACGTGACTTGCTATAGGACTGCCCATGAATGTGCTTATCACCGGCGCTGCCGGATTTATCGGATCTACCCTTGGTAAACGGCTTTTAAAAGAAGGTCATAAAGTCTGCGGGCTGGATAATCTAAATGACTATTATGATGTGAACCTGAAAAAGGCCAGGCTGGAAAAGCTTGCAGCCTATCCTGAATTTGAGTTTCAACGGTTGGATCTCGCAGACCGGCCGGGCATGAAAGCCCTGTTTGATTCATATGGGTTTGACTGTGTGGTAAACCTGGCTGCCCAGGCCGGGGTCCGGTACAGTATTGAAAATCCGGCCTCCTATGTGGATGCCAATATGGTGGGATTCGGTAATATTCTGGAGGGATGCCGCCACACCAATGTCAAGCACCTGGTCTATGCCTCCTCAAGTTCGGTTTACGGGCTGAACACCTCAATGCCCTTTTCCGTGCGCCACAATGTGGATCATCCGATCAGTCTTTATGCGGCCTCGAAAAAAGCCAATGAACTCATGGCCCACACCTACAGCTATCTGTACAACCTGCCCACAACCGGGTTACGGTTTTTTACGGTATACGGTCCCTGGGGAAGGCCGGATATGGCACTTTTCCTCTTTACCAAGGCTATTCTTAACGACGAGCCCATCAAGGTCTTTAACAACGGGAATATGCAGCGGGATTTCACTTATATCGACGATATTGTTGAAGGGGTGATCCGGGTGATGAATAATACTCCGGAGGCTGATCCGGACTGGTCGCCGGAAACTCCCACGCCTTCGTCCAGCTGTGTGCCTTACAGGTTGTACAATATTGGAAACAATCAGCCGGTCGCCCTTATGGACTTTGTCCATGCCATTGAGGACGCCATTGGCAAAAAGGCCAAAATCGATTACCTGCCCATGCAGCCCGGAGATGTCCCGGCCACCTATGCAGATGTTGACGATTTGATTGCTGATACGGGTTTCAAACCCTCTACCCCCGTCCCGGAAGGGATTCAGAATTTTGTGGACTGGTACAGGGAATATTACGGATAAAAGGTGTTAAAATAAAAACAGGGGGATATATCATCCCCCTGTTTTTATTTTATCGTTTGTTTACAGTCCCTAAGGATCGGCTCCAAAAGTACTTGATCTTTTGTTTTCAAAATACCCAGTTTTTTAAGGGGTTTTGGAAACAATTTAGATCAAGTTATTTTGTAACGATTCCTAAGTTTATGCCAGGGCTCTGGATACAATTTCATACACATTTTTTGACAGCCTTGGGGTAGCAGCTATGGTTTCAAGGGCTTTCTTCATTTTTTCCTGGCGACCTTCATCATAACGTTTCCATAGATTAAAACAGGATGTCAGCCGTGCAGCCACCATGTGGTTGATCTTGTCCAAGCTAAGGATATGGTCTGCAATGAACTCATAACCCTGACCGTCCTCCCTGTGAAAATGAACGGGATTCTGCATGGCAAATGCATAGATCAGGGATCTGACCTTATTGGGGTTGGTCAGGGCAAAATCCTTATGCCCGGTCAATGCCCTGACCTGATCCAGGGTGTCGTCCAGAGGCGAAATCGCCTGGGCCGCAAACCACTTATCCAGAACCAGAGCCTTGTGCTGCCATTTTTCGTAAAACGCCCGGCAGACCCTGTCCCGGGTATCTGCGTCCATTCGGGTCATGAGCCTGAAGGCTGCAAATTCATCTGTCATATTCCGGGCAGTATCAAACTGGGTTGCCACAAGTCTTTTTGCATCTGTATCATCAAGGCTTCCCAGATAGGATAAACACAGGTTCTTCAGGCTTCTGTCCGCCATGGCCCCATGGGAAATATCCAGAGGATCTTTACCCGTGCACTGTTGCATTACACCTAAGAACTCAGCCTTCAGTATCTTGGCCAGCTCCTTTTTCAGGAAAGATCTGGCCTTATGAATGGCCATAACATCAATGGTGTCATAATGATCTTTGATCTCTGTTTCCTGGGGCAGGGCAAGGGCTTTGGCCAGAAATGCCCGATCTTTATTTCTATCGGTCAAGGCTGCTGAAAATGCCTGTGACAGGGTCCGGCTCATCTTTAATTGTGTATTACTGCCTATGGCAGCCACCAATTGTTTTATCTCCTTGATAAACAGGGTCTGGGCGGCATCCCACTGGTTGAATTCATCGTTATCACCGGCCATGAGAAAGGCCAGGTCTTTATCTGTAAAGTCGGTCGTCAGCCTGACCGGCGCGGAAAATTCTCTGAATACTGAAGGAAAGGCGTCTTCCGGCATCCCCTCAAAGACAAAGGTCTCTTTTTCTAAGGTCAGTTCAATGAGTTCAGTATCTTTCAGGGCCTTGCCCTTTCCGTCAATAAACCCTATGCGCATGGGAATGTGAAGGGGGACCTTTGTTTCCTGGTCTCTGTCCGGCGTTGTGGCTTGGGTAAAGGTCAGCGACAGGGTCGCGGCTTTGGAATTATAATTTCGTTCCATTGCGACCTGAGGTGTGCCTGACTGGGTATACCAGTGATGGAACTGGGAAAGATCCCTTCCCGATACCTCAGCCATGACACCCAGAAAATCTTCAATGGTCACGGCCATGCCGTCAAATTTTTTAAAGTAGAGATCAATTCCTTTTCTGAACCCTTCTTTACCGAGAAGCTGGTAGATCATTCTGACCACTTCAGCCCCTTTTTCATAGACGGTCATGGTATAGAAGTTGTCCATCTTGATATAGGCATCCGGTCTGACCGGGTGGGTCATGGGGCCTGCATCTTCGGGAAACTGGAATGCTCTTAAGTTTTTCACGTCAGAGATTCGCTTGACGGATCTTGCGTTCATATCCGAGGAGAATTCCTGGTCCCTGAATACGGTGAGCCCCTCTTTTAGGCTGAGCTGGAACCAGTTTCTCAGGGTGACCCGGTTACCGGTCCAGTTGTGGAAATACTCATGGGCAATCACCCCCTGGATCCCCATGAAATCATCATCCGTGGCTGTTGTGGGGTCAGCCAGCACATATTTGGCGTTGAATATATTCAACCCCTTGTTTTCCATGGCACCGGCATTAAAGTCATTGATGGCCACTATCTGATAGAGGTCCAGATCATATTCAAGGCCGAACCGCTCCTCATCCCATTTCATGGATTGCTTAAGGGAGGTCATGGCATGGTCGCATTGACCGATATTTTCTTTTTCAGAATAAATCTTTAAATCAATGGTGCGGCCGGATACGGTGGTAAACGTGTCCTTAAGCTGCGCTAAGTCTCCTGCCACCAGGGCAAAAAGATAGGACGGCTTTTTGTGGGGATCTTCCCAGCGTACCCAGTGGCGGTTGTCGGCAAGCTCCCCGGCTTCAGTCCTGTTTCCGTTGGACAGCAGAATCGGATACCGGGTTTTGTCAGCCACAATGGTGCAGGTAAACCTGGTCATCACATCCGGGCGATCCGGGTATGGGGTGATTTGTCTGAACCCTTCAGCCTCACATTGGGTACACAGAATATCTCCGGATTGGTACAGGCCTTCCAGAGAGGTGTTGGCGGCAGGATCCAGGGTTGAGGTAATTTCAAGATCAAAGGCCTCAGGTGTGCTGGCAAGCTGGAAGGTCTCGTCATCTGCCTGGTACTCGCCGGGTAAAAGCACCATTCCGTCTGCAATCACCGAGGTGATTTCATAGGGTGCTTTGTTCAGTAAAAGAGGGGTGGTTTTGTCTGCCACAGTAGGGTCTTTTCTCATCTTAAGGCAGGAAGTAACCTTGGTGTGATCATCATGAATTTCAAATTTAAGGTCGATGTGATCAACAATAAATTCAAAGGGCCGATAGTCTTTTAGGTATTTTGTCTGATGTGTGGTCATAATGGAAAAAAATAAAACCATCTGAAGCGGTTGTCAATTGTTGATTTTTGGAATGCCATACTTTAGTATGGGTCATATGTTTACCCCTTTGAATAAGGATTGCGCTATAGTGGCAAGACAGGCAAGTATCTGCATATTGATTATCATCATCAGCCTTATGTTTTCCTGTGCTGAAAACAAAAAGGAAAATGCTTTAAAATACATCAACAGTGCAAGGCAGTTTATTGCCCGGCAAAAACCGGAAACCGCCCTGATTGAGTACAGGAATGCCCTGGAACTGGATCCGGATAAT
The DNA here is from genome assembly GCA_003354055.1 of Desulfobacteraceae bacterium. Next base: position 4,486 of record PIVQ01000187.1, read on the forward strand.
GATACGGCCCTGTTTGAGCTTGCCGAAACCTATATCCTGATGAACAAGGTGGACTCGGCAATAAGGTATTATACCCTGGCAGCTCTGACCAATCCCAATCGTATCGAGCCCCATCTTCGGCTGGCCCATATTTATACCCGGACAGACCGTCTGCTGGCGGCAAGAGCTCAGATTACAAAAGCCCTGGACGTTGATTCTACTTCTGTAAAAGCCCGCCATCTTTTATCCGGCATTCAGATCATGGAAAGGGATTTTGATGCGGCTATTGCCACCCTGAAGCAGGCTGAATCCCTGGAACCTGCCAATATCAAAACCCGGCTGGCCCTGGCTCAGCTTTATGTGAAAACAGATAAACTTTCCGCTGCAGAGGATAACTATTTAACGGCCATGTCTCTGGATCCTTCATCCAGGGATGCCTATATGGGACTGGTACGGTTATACTATGTCCGAAAACAATGGCAGAAGATTGAGCATCTGCTGATCACTGTTGTTGATACCCCGGGGATCCCGGCTGTGAAATTAAATGACCTTGCAAGGTTTTATGAGAACCTGGGAGAAAAACAAAAGGCAGAAAGTTATTTCAAAAAGGCTATGGAGGCCGCACCAAAAAAGATTTTTCCGGTGATGGCACTCGCCCGGTTTTATACCACTACGGAGCAGAAGGATCTGGCCTTGGCAACGCTTAATACAGGGCTTGATACATATCGGGATAATCCTAAATCAACGGGAATGCTCCTCGTTGGTCTGTCACGGATCTATCTTCATTATAATGAGGTTGAAAAGGCTGCGGCAAGTGTTGACAAAGCCCTGGTGATCCAAAAGAAAAATTCAGACGCCCTGTTTCAAAAGGGGCGGGTACTCATGGCCAAAAAGGACTTTAAACAGGCTCTGGATACATTTGATCAGGTGCTTGGTCTGAACCGTTTTCATGCCCGAGCATTCTATTACCGGGCCATCTGTATTCAGGAACGGGGTGCGTCGGATAGGCCTGAACAAAAGATTTTCAGGGCTGCTGCAGGCATGCTGGACAATCCTGAGGAATTTGAAAAAAAACAGATCAGAGAAAATCTTATGGCAGCCCTGGCCATTGATCCCACTTTGGTCGAGGCTCGTAGAACCCTGGCCACGCAATATCTTCTTGAAAATAGAGCAGGTAAGGCCCAAGAGCAGGTTGATGAAATCCTGAAGCTAAGACCGCCCGACCACCTGACCATGAATATTGTGGCCGGGATAAACTATCTTACGGGCAATGAAGAAAAAGCAGAAGAGATTCTCAACACCATTGTAAAAGAAAATCCGGATTACGTGCCGGCCTATATCCGGTTGGCATTTTTTTATAAGAAAAAAAATGAGATTCAAAAAGCGGTTTTCTTTTTTACGAAGGCCTATGAAAAAGAGCCGACCGCACTGGGACTGGCAGATGAGATCATTGGGATCTATGCGGGAGAGAAAAACTTTGCCAAGGCACTTAAAATGATTGATCAATATGCTGCCGGAGCCGGGCAGGCTGCCGGTCCTTTTTTCAGCAATCTGAGAGGTGAGGTTCTGCTGTCCGCCGGGAAAGAGAAAAAAGCCGTAACCGCCTTTGAACATGCTGCGGCACAGGCTCCCGGATTTATTCGGCCGCAAATGCGCCTGGCCCGGTACTGGGTTGGAAATGGGAAGCCGGCAAAGGCCCTGGAACACTATCTGGCCGTTGAGAAGATCGATCCGAATTATCTGCCTGCACTGACCGGGATTGCCATGATTAAGGATGCGGTACGGGATCTTGATCAGGCAGAAGCATATTATCGCAGGATTCTCATCCTTGATGCCAGGAATGCCCCTGTTGCAAATAATCTGGCATTTTTGCTTTCCGAAAAAAAGGGCGGCCTGGAGGAGGCATTCCGGCTGGCACAGACCGCCAGGACGCTTTCGTCTGATAATCCGGATGTTCTGGATACCCTGGGGTGGATCTATTATCTCAAGGGCAGTTATTTTAATGCCATTTCCGAGTTTGAAGAGGGTTTGAAACTTGCGCCGGATAGTGCAATAATTCAATACCATTACGGAATGGCCCTGTATATGACAAAATCCTATGAAAAGGCCAGGGTCCATCTGAAAAAAGCCCTGGCCCTTGATTCGAACTTTAGAGGCGCAGATGAGGCAAGAAGAATACTAAATTAAAATGGTAACACAATGAATGAGCAATTGACAATTTTAGCTTTTGTTTTTGTAGGGCAATAATCGGCCAAACCCGTTTATTTGCCGTTGATTTGGGCTATTTGGTATTGACAAAACTTCAATAGTATTGAAGAATGCCAGCCTAACGAAAGCATCACCGCAACCCTAAAATTATGCAGTACATCAGGAACTTTTATGCCAGAACCGTTTCAATCTCCGGCTCAGATAAAACCTGAACAGATTTTTGAAATCATTGTCAGGCGGAGATGGCTGATTCTTATTCCCCTGTGCATCACACTGACCCTGGGACTTATTGCTACCTTGACGGCTAATAAAACCTATAAAGCCTCCACCCTTATCCTTGTTCAGCAGCAGAGTGTGCCCACCGAGTACGTCAGATCCGTAGTGACTTCATCAATTAACCAGCGGATCAACACCATTTCCCAGCAGATATTGAGCCGGTCAAACCTTGAAAAAATCATAGATCAGTTCGGCCTGTATGAAGATAGTCCAAGTATGTATCTGGAAGACAAGATCGCCGGCATGCGTAGTAGGATCAACGTTAAAATAGAACGGGCCAGGCATGGGGCTGAGGCATTCTCTATCAGTTTTCAGGGCAGTAATCCCAGGAAGGTCATGCGCATCGCAAATACCCTGGCCAGTTTCTTCATGGATGAGAACCTGAAGGTCAGAGAGGCTCAGGCGATAGGTACCAGTGAATTTCTGGAGGCCGAACTTGAAAAAACCCGGCGCCGCCTTGAGGAGAGGGAACGCAAATTGGCTGAGTACCGGGGCAAGTATCTGGGAGGGTTGCCGGATGAACTGGAAACAAACCTGAGGACCCTGGATCGTCTTCAGGAGCAACTGGTCAGTAAAAACGAATTGCTCAGGGAAAGTAAAGCTGCATTGAACCTGGCGGACTCCCGGATATCCGAGGCTAGAAGGGAAGCGTTACTTGCTAAAGAATTATTGGACAGGGGAGAGACGGCCGTCGACGGGGAGGATCCCGATGACACCCGGGTAAAACTTGATCTGGCCCAGGAAGAATATGAAGACCTTCTGGCGTCCTATACGGAAAAGCATCCTGATGTAATCAAAGCCAAAAAAAACATTGAGAATTTGAAAGAGACTTTGGCAGAAGAAAGCAGCAGTTCTCAGGAAGATGCGTCTTCGGATCCCTCATCGACCGAAACACGGATGACCGGACCCATGAGGGCGTTGAACCAGTTCAAAAAACAGGTCGTGGATGATATCAACCAAATAAAGGCTGATATTAAAACCATTGAAGGGAAGATGGCTCTGTATCAGGGCCGGGTGGAGGAGACCCCGAAAAGAGAGCTTGAGCTTCAGTCTCTGAAACGTGATTACAACAATATCAGAGATATTTTCAACTCCCTTCTGGACCGTAAGCTTGAAGCCGAATTATCCGTGAACATGGAGAAAAAGCAAAAAGGGGAGCAGTTCAGAATTCTGGACCATGCAAGGTTGCCGGAAAAACCCATTTCACCTAATGTTAAAAATTTTTTTCTTCTGTCTTTAATTGCAGGTTTCGGACTTGGCGGCGGGGTTATTTTTCTGTTGGAATTTTTTGATACCACCCTGAGACGGGACGAGCAGATTGAGGATGAACTCGGTCTGACCATTCTGGCAAGCATTCCCAAATTAAAGGGATCCTACGATAAGAAGAGATCAAAGATCGAAGCTTTGGGATTCATTGGGGGGGGGGTGTATGTAATGATGATCGCAGCCTTTTTTGTGGTGCTGAACATTAAAGGATTGGACAGGACGTTTAATCTTATTAAAATGTATGTCAGTTTTTAGGGCAAATATCTTAGTTTAAGAAGGCTTACCATGGGTAAAATATTTGAAGCAATGGAAAAATCAGGAGTGTCAGGAGTGTCTGGCGCGTCGAGTGTAAGTGATCTGCCTATGCCCCAAAAGCCTGTGCCCGGAACTTCCCCGCAGCCCCAGTCGGAATCCCAACCCGAAGTGCGGGTAGAGCCAAAGTTAGCCTCCCGGAAGATTGCACCTGAACCAACGCCTTTTGAACCTGCACCAACCACCCGTGAGATTGATCCTTTTCTTGATTTTGTCCGGCGGGCACCAGCCATGGAGGCGGACGTACCAATGGAAGCCAACCGGGAGCTTCCGGCCAATCTTCATCCCTCCATTGTGGCGGCCTGGAATCCCCAGTCCGTTGAAGCGGAGCAGTTCCGGCTGTTAAAAAATAATATCCTCTTTCCGGAAAAAGGCACTCCGCCCAGAAGCATTATGATCACCAGCCCGTCGCCGGATGAGGGTAAATCCTTTGTCTCTGCTAATCTGGCAGTCAGCATTGCCCAGAGCATTGACGAATATGTGCTGCTTATGGACTGTGATCTGCGAGGGCCTTCCGTCCATAAATTGTTCGGACTGGATAATTCCCAGGGCCTGAGTGAACATCTGTCTTCCTCCATTCCCCTGTATTCCCTGCTTAAAAAAACCTTTATCGACAAGCTCACCCTTTTACCCGGCGGAACTATACCGCCCAACCCTTCGGAGTTGTTGTCGTCAGAACAGATGCGGGGCCTGCTCAGTGAGGTGAAGTCAAGGTACAGCGACAGGTATGTGATCATTGATACCCCGCCGCCTTATATTACCTCGGAAACCAATGCCATTGCCAGAATTGTGGACGGCATCATCATTGTGGTTCGCCAGGGTAAAACTCGGATAAAAGACGTTCAGGATATTATCGATATTTACGGCAAGGATAAGATTCTGGGTGTGATAAAGAACTTTGCCGTGGCCACTCCCTCAATGAGCTATAAATATCAAAAATACGGTTATAAAAGGAGCTAGACACCCGACAGCAGATGATCCGATTGTTAAAACAATACTTTCCAATACGGAATATTATTTTCTTTCTGTTTGAAGGAATCATTATCTTCGGGTCCGTTCTGCTGTCAACCGTGATATTGACCTATTCGGATTCATATCTGTTTGACCTGCTGCTGATATTGAGAATCGCCCTGGTCACCGTGATCTGTCAGATATGTCTTTATTATAACGACCTGTATGATTTCAGTATTGCCTCATCTTACTCTGAAATGGGAATCCGTCTGTTTCAGGCATTGGGGATCACCTCCATTGCCCTGGCGTTTGTTTATTTTTTCTTCCCGCTTGTTATTATAGATCAGAAGGTTTTTACCCTGAGCCTTTTATTTTTGTTGGTTTTTATCGTTGGCTGGCGGATTGGATATATTCATATTCTGAATAAGGGGATCTTTAATGAAAATATCGTTCTGCTTGGAGCCGGTGGACTGGCCAAGGATATTTATACGGAGATTACCCAGAATATTGATTGCGGATATACGGTTTCCGTCATGATACCTGATTCCGCACAGGATAAATACCCTATGGAAATCGATCCTGCTGTTGAGATACAGGCGTCCAAAGCGGCTCTTCTGTCTACGGCCCGCAAGTTCGGGGTGAAAAAAATTGTGGTTGCCTTAAAGGAAATGCGGGGAAATTTCCCTACAGATGCATTGATTGAATGTAGAACCGCCGGTATTGAAGTCATAAGCGGAAGTTCTTTTTATGAAACCCTGTCCGGCAAGGTGGTGGTGACCAAGATTCCGCCTTCCTGGCTGATATTTTCAGATGGGTTTAGAAAATCAAGGACCCGTACCATTTTAAAGCGGCTTGAAGATGTGGTGCTGTCCACGATACTTCTGATTCTGCTTTCTCCGCTTTTTGGGGTGGTCTTTATTATGATCAAGCTGGATTCACGTGGGCCGCTTTTTTTTACCCAGGGCCGGGTAGGGCAGCATAAAAAAGAATTCAATATGCGCAAGTTTCGGTCGATGATCGACAATGCGGAAAAAGAAACCGGACCGGTCTGGGCAATGGACAACGATACACGGGTGACCCGTGTGGGCCGGATAATCCGAAAATTCCGAATTGACGAACTTCCTCAATTATGGGAAGTTCTCACAGGCAAGATGAGCCTGGTGGGACCCAGGCCGGAACGGGCGTTTTTTACCCGGGACCTTGAGACCGAAATACCCTTTTATAACCAGCGATTTAATGTTAAACCGGGAATTACCGGATGGGCACAGATATCCTATGATTACGGGGCAACGGTTGAGGATGCCGTTGAAAAACTCAACTATGATCTGTTTTATATCAAAAACATGTCATTAATGCTGGATTTTGTCAT
>PIVQ01000930.1 GCA_003354055.1 Desulfobacteraceae bacterium
TTGTGGCAAAAAACTGCCCCTGCACAGCACCTTCAAGCTCCCTATTTTTGTGTCTTTTTGTACTACTATCCGTCATTCTCTTGTTTTTTTGCACGTTTTTCCCCAACACCTTATTGCCAGTCACTCCGCTCCTTGCCGTCCTGCTTCCAGCAGGCCAGCCTCTGCCTTCGGCGGTCAACAGCAACTAGACTGGGGCATTTTTGCCCGCGAAAAAACGCGAAATTACACGAAACAGATTCTACGCATATTATTATCCTTTCGCGTGCGCCAACGGCGCTTTTGCGTGTTTCGCGGGCGATTCTTATTTCGTGTATTTGGTGGTTCATATTTTTGGTTGCGGCTTTCGCCGCGCTGGGTTCCTTGTGGCAAAAAACTGCCCCTGCACAGCACCTTCAAGCTCCCTATTTTTGTGTCTTTTTGGTTATGCCAGCTATGCAGAGTTGTTCTGCTCAAATGAAAGGAGTTGAGATTGATAATTGTTTGTTCGTCAATTAGTTGCGCTTTGGCGTGTGGAGGTAACGACGCATGCGAAACATTGCGGTGGCAGATTTGCGTCTGCTGCGATGTGGGATGGTATCCTGCTGACGACGAAGATGTGAGCCCTAATAAAGTGAACTTGTTTCGGCCTCGTTACACTAAGTTTCCTGCGGCCAACCTTCCAAGAATGTTGAAGCCTGCTATCGGTGTGGAAGAAATAAACACATGCACATACCGAGCTGGACGGGGTGATTGGAGAGAGCGCACATCGAAAGAACAACATCTGTATCTGGGAGATCCTTTCCGCAGTCGTTGTCCGGAGGTCGGGCAGCGTCAAAGGTGCCGGGGAAACCATAACCCGGTTAACCTGCGGGAAAGGAAGTCGGAGCGGCCAGTAAGAGCGTTGACCCCGGGTAATGCCGGTCGAGCAAAGGGGCTGTACCGCTATCGTGTTTACAGAACAGAAGGGAGAGCCGCTTGAGCGCTCAACGTTCCACTACGGAAGGGGTATTTCCAGAAGGCTTTGTGCCGGAGTTTGGAATGCCGCCGAAACTCTCCTTGCTGCGCTGGAAACTGGGCTGTAAGGCCAAGCAGGAACCTGGTTTCAGGTTTTATGCGCTGTATGATCGTGTCTACCGACGCGATGTGCTTGAAACTGCCTATAAAAAGGCTAGGAAGAAGGACTCTTCGCCGGGAATGGATGGTGTCACGTTTGAGGATATCGAAAATTCAGAAGGTGGAGTGGACGGGTTTATTGATCAATTGCACGAAGAGCTTCGGAGTAAAAGCTATCGTCCTTTGCCTGTGAAAAGGGTGTATATCACCAAAGAAAACGGCAAAGAACGGCCACTCGGAATCCCATGTATAAGGGATCGTGTGGCGCAGACGGCGGTAAAGCTGATTGTGGAGCCGATCTTCGAAGCGGACTTTTTAGACTGCTCACACGGATTTCGTCCCAAACGAAGTCTGCACGGAGCGGTCGAGAAAGTGGCGGAAAATCTGAATGCCAAGCGGCAGGAGGTATATGACGCTGATTTATCGAACTTTTTCGATACGATTGATCACGGCCTGTTGATGGAGCTGATTGAGAAACGCATATGTGACCGCTCGGTGCTGAAGCTACTGCGTCAATGGCTTAAATGCCCGGTTTATGAAGAGGAGCGCAAGCGACCTCCCAAAAATCGTTACGAACGCAAGGCGCGCCGAAAAGCGCATAAAGAAGCCCGCAAAAGGAATGATTCGCCACGAGTGAAACTGACAAAACCGACCTGCGGAACCCCGCAAGGCGGTGTGGTTTCCCCGTTGATGGCTAACATATTTCTGAACGAGCTCGACAAAGCGTTTTACACAGATCCAGACTCTCCCTTTTTCTTCGCCAACGCACGGCTCGTCCGTTATGCAGACGATTTCGTCGTTCAGGCCCGCTTCGTGGGACGACGTATAACGGATTGGATTGAGCACACCGTAGAAGACCGGTTGAAACTCCGCATAAATCACGAGAAAACCAGCGTGGTTAAAATGAAACAAGTAGGAACGAGCTTCGATTTTCTGGGGCTCACGTTGCGAAACGACAAAGATCTGTTCGGACGCAACAAACCGTATCTGAGAATCTTCCCCTCGGCAAAGGCAATGGCCCGACACCGCGAAAAGATCCGCCGCCTCACGAGAAGCGGCAACAAGGGATCAATCCGCGATGTTATCGCCGAAGTAAACGCCACGAACCGGAGCTGGAAGACGCATTATGAACAGATCGGTTATCCGAAAGAATGTTTCAGGGATATGAACTGGTTCATCCTGAAGCGGTTCAAAACCTTCATTAACCATCGGAGTCAACGCAAATGCCGACCTCTCAAAGACGGGGAAAGCCTCTACGCCGGAATCCGGCGGATGGGCTATGTCTCACTTTGATCATGGCAGAAGCGAGCTTCGCTGTGCATGCCTTGCACCGAGGGTAGTGGGAGAGCCGTATAGTGGAAATTTCTATCTACGGTTCGACGAGGACTCCGGGATTAATCCCCCGGAGTTACTCTACTGCCTCATCTGGCAAGTCATGCTTTGGCGCTCGTTACTCGTCGAATCAGAGCGGATTGGATGGGAAAGTATAGCCACCCGGTTCAAGCAATGGAAACATTTGTTGATCAGGATCGCTTT
>PIVQ01000188.1 GCA_003354055.1 Desulfobacteraceae bacterium
TTATGCATTTCTATCTTCAGCCTTCTTAACACGTATTTTATTGCTGCCGATAGTTTTGTTGTTTAGATTTTTGATTGCGGATTTTGCTTCGCCTGACTTTGGCATCTCAATGAAACCAAAACCTTTAGACTTGCCACTATCTCGATCGATTACCAAGTTGCAAGATTGAACTGCACCGAACTCTTGAAACAAACCTTTCAGCTCTTCTTCTGTCGTTAATCGATCTAAGTTACGTATTAATAATTTCATATATATTCCGATCGGTAATTATTCATTAAGGATAATCTTTGGTCTATTTGCATAACACTGCAAATTACCGGTGAAATCCAGTTCATTTTTCTTGTTTAACATTTCTCAAAAATAGTTTAACACATCCTCCAGTTTTATGGGGGAGAATCAACGTTACATATTTTCAGGGCTGAGTTTTCTGATACCTTTTGTCAGATGAAATCCAGATTTATGCACATTAACGACAAAAAGAATACTCAGGTATATTTATGGTCCGAAATTTTCCGGATTGACATCGTGAGCTTGTTATACAAGTCACTGAAAATAGTATGAGTCTAAGGGCTTAATGGGTTAGAATTGTCATGTAAAAGAGATTCAACAGGACTCCCCTGGTCTAAAAACTGTTTGAACTGATCCGAGATCCAGTCATCGTTTGCAACATCTTTCCAGAAGGTATGTGCTAATCCTCTTAACCTATCGAGTTCATCCTCACTGATATTGGCATCCGCAATTTCCGATGCATCAAAAAGGAATGGTTGGACTTCACCACCGCTTTTAGGCGCAAAGCCCATTGAGCACATATCATAGCATGGCAATAGCCTGAATGAATCTCGCTCCATAGTTAAACTCAGATTGCCTGGATGCATGTCAGTATTATTAATGAGTTGGCCAAAATACCACAAACGCTCAATAGTGAGTACATCCTGTTCAGTGACCAGATTCTGAGCGAACAGTTCATTCATAATTCTGGGCCAATTATGGCCAAGACCTACAAATTCATTATCAATGGATTGCAATGAAACCATTGAGGCACGGCCAAACTGTTCGAACCGGTCAAACCTTTGTGTTTCCAGAAACAGGCGTCCATCCCCTTCAAAAAGTCTGGTTTCCGCAGACAGATAGATGTTCTCGCTTATGATTCGGGATGCATGATATTCGGTAATCAAAATATCTCTCCATCTCTGAGCGGCGTCATTATTCCCTTTGGGTGAAAATTTGACAATCACATGAGACTGAGTGCCGCTTGTGGCAGGAGACGGAGGGTCGCTTTTGAAAGCCGTGAATTTTGGTTGTTCCCCTCCGGCCGATGAGCCAGGGAGCTCCCCTTTCATTACGCTCTCTGCAAGTTCCGGGTAATCATGAACTGTAACCGCGTTTGCTCTTCGCTGGACACGTAAAAGCATTTGTTCTCCAAATGTAAAATTCCCAGGCGGGTCATCACCATTGGAGATTAAGTATTTTCCAATATGGTTGTTCGTCCACTGTCTTGGATCAGAAGGGAAATCATCAAGTCTCACTGCTATTTTTCGAGCAAGCCGCCGCCCTAAATAGCCCTGGGGCCTCAGATCATAGAGAAAATATGGGAGGTCATCATATAGGCCATTCCCGTTTTTTCCCAACAACATAGAAGAAGCCTCATTCACGGGTTCTAAAAAAAATCCTCCGTGACTCAATGGGCGAATATGCGCAATTACGCTGGCATTCCCAAGATGATCAGTGATCGCTAAGGGGATTTTATCATCAGCGCCGAATGCGTTGGAGGTCGCAGCATACCTGATCGAGCGACCTTCCTGTATTAGTACAACCCTATCTCCCATTTCCCTTAGCCTGCGGGCCACCGAGCTTTGGCTAAGACCGGTGGCAGATTGAATCTCTCTTGATGTGGAAGGGCCTCGTTCTAAGTATTTTTTTATTGTATGGGGCATAGTGATACTCTGAGTCATTTCTCTGGGTTATAAATTGACTAATAACACTAAAGAAAATATATACACTATAAACAATAAAATCAATTAATTATTTAATGATAAATGGTTTTGATGGCGTGAATTGTGACTAATAAGTTGATATGTCTCTAAGCCAACTGATTCACTATCTACCATTTATTGATGACCTACAATATCAAAAAAAGTCTTACACGGAAGGACTCAAGCCATCATCAGGCTCGATACCCTCTTTCATAATATCAACCACCCGACTGTCCAGGAAGGACCTGACAAAGGCATTCATTTCAGACTGATCATTGGACGCATAAAAGGCAAGCATGAGAGTATTGAATTCCTGTTTTCGATTGGCAGGAATAGGGAAAAATGGATTTATGGGGTTTATTCGGTTGTTAGCCAGGGGGGCCAGGCGGTCTTGACCATCTAATTAAGACCGCCCGGGTTTGGTTTAAAGTTTTTCCGTTAAAGCGGGTATGACATCAAAGATATCACCCACAATGCCGTAATCACATTTGCTGAAGATCGGGGCATCCTTGTCTTCGTTGACCGCTACGATGACCTTGGATGTTTTCATTCCGGCAAAATGCTGGACCGCTCCAGATACGCCGCATGCAATGTAAAGCTTGGGGCTTACGGTTTTACCGGTCTGGCCGACCTGCATTGAGTGGGGGGCGAAGCCCGCATCCACTGCAGCGCGGGAAGCACCCACTGCCCCGCCTATCTTTTTGGCGCAGTCTTCAAGCATCTTAAAGTTTTCTCCGGCTTTGATGGCCCGGCCGCCTGTCACGATCACCGGTGCTTCGGTGAGATCAATGGCACCATCTCCCTCAGCCAGGGTGTCGGTGATTTTTATGCGGAGAGGATCCTGGGCATCTGATTTGAATTCTATCATCTCAGCTGCACCGGCCACGGGTTTGGGATCAATAACATTGGGGCGGAGGGTGCACAGGAGCACCTCGGCATCAATTTCAAGGGTGGCAACGGTCTTGCCTGAAAAATGGGACTTCTGCACCTGTTTTTTGTCCAGGTCAACGGCTATACAGTCTGACACCAGGGGTAGATCCAGGAGAGCCGCCATTCTGGCAAATATATCTTTGCCCTCTGCACTTGCCGTTCCCAGAACAGCTGTCAATTCCTGCGCCTTGGCCGCATCTGCCAGAGCCTGTGCCGTAAGATCCGGGCTGACGCTCATATCTGCATCAGATGAGATATTTACGATGGCCGCCGCACCATGTGCTGCCAGGGTATCTTTAACCGCTGATGCATCGCTGTCCAGCAGCAGGGCAACGATTTCCTGTCCCTCTGCTGCCGCCATGACCCCCAGGCTGGTCTCTTTTACCGCGTTGTTTTCTAATTCTATTAAAATTCCTGTTTTGCTCATAGTGGCCTCCTTATCCGATTACCTTTTCTTCTTCTTTAAGGACCCTGATAAGCTCCGTTACCTGGGCATCAACACTTCCTTCCAGCATTTTTCCACCGGATCTTTCCGGTACGGCGTCAAGCTTGACCATGGAGACCTTTGCACTTGCGGCATCGATTCCGAGATCTGAAAGGGAGATGTCTTTTATCTCTTTTTTCTTGGCCTTCATGATATCCGGGAATTTTGGATACCGGGGTTCGTTCAACCCCTTTGTCGCACCGATCACGCAGGGAAGGGCCATTTCAAGGACCTGTTTTTTCCCGCCGCCGGTTTCCCTCTGGGCTACGGCTTTTCCGCCGTCAACGGTCAGCTCTGATACCTCGTTCACCACTGGCATGCCAAGATCGGCAGCCAGGCGGTAGAGAGTCTGGAAGCTTTCCGTATCCACAGAGCCTTTTCCGGTGAAGATCATATCCGCCGGCTCTCCAGGCTCGCCGTCAGCTTCAATGGCCGCCTTAAGGGCACGGGCTGTGAGCTGGCTGTCCAGGAACTGGGTGTCGGTGGCCACATGGATACCCCGGGTGCCGCCCATGGCAAGGGCACTTCTTATGGCGTCCTTTGCCGAAGGGCCTCCCACGGTGACAATGACCACTTCTCCGCCCTGGGATCCCACCAGGGTGACGGCCTCTTCAACACCGAATTCATCATAAGGGTTGGCAATGAATTTGATATCCTTGTCTGCAAAGGAGGTTTCGCCGTCCACCTTTATGTTTGCCGCCGTATCCGGCACATGTTTTACGCATACAAATATTTTCATAGGTTACATCCTTAGGAATCGTTACAAAATAACTTGATCTAAATACCCTGAAGGGCAGAAACTTGTTTCCAAAACCCCTTAAACGGGTATTTTTGCAAAAGACCCCAACTGGGGATTTGGAAAACAAAAGATCAAGTAATTTGGGAGCCGATCCTTAACTCTTTATTCTTTCATTTGTCGGATCATACATGGGTTTGAGGGAAACTTCTGCAGGATAGGTCTTGTTGGCAATCGTGATCTCCCATTTGGCTGCATCGATATAGGCCTGATCCACCGCTTCGCCGTCTCCGGTTTCGATCATGAACAGACCGACGGCGCCGCCAAGGGTCCAGCAATAGGAGCCTGATCTGACATAACCGGCATTCTTTCCGTCTCGGGTAATGATTTCCGCGTGGAAGAGCAGGGGATCTGCATCTTTAACCAATACCTGCGCCAACCGTCTTTTCAACGGACCTTCGGCCAGTTTTTTCTCGCAGGCCTCCTTACCGATGAATCCGCCTTCTTTATCCATTTTAACGGTGAACCCTAAGCCCACTTCATATGGATCGTCTGTATTGTCCATGTCATGACCGTAATCTCTGTAGCCCTTTTCCATTCTCAGGCTGCCCAGAGACTTGAGTCCGGCATGCTTCATGTCGAATGCCTTGCCTGCCTCAACCAGGATATCATAGACGTGGAGGGCCTGTTCGCAGGGAATGTAGAGCTCGTATCCCAGCTCACCAAGATAGGTTAGTCTTACGCAGGTGGCACGTCCGTAGCCGATGGCAATCTCTTCCAAATGGCGGTAGGGAAATGCCTCATTGGACATGTCCGCATCTGTGATTGCCTGCATCAGTTCCCGGGATTTGGGGCCCTGGATATTGATCTGGGCGAAGGCTGATGTCATGTCCGTGACAAAGGCATGGGCATCTGCAGGGATATTGCGTTCCAGCCAGGTCTGGGCATGACGATGCATGGTGTCTGTGACAACCACCATGAACTTCTCTTCCGTAAGTTTGGCCACGGTGAGATCTGCTTCCAGTTTACCGCGGCTGTTGAGCCATGGGGTATAGGTGATCCGACCTACAGGACCGTTCACCTCATTGGTTGAGATGTAGTCCAGGACCTTGCCTGCATCCCTTCCCTGTACCATGAACTTGGACATAAAGGACATGTCCATGAGGATGACGTTTTCCCTGGCAGCTGTGTGCTCGGCCTTCCAATAGTCAAACCACTCTTCCTTGCCCCAGGAGTGATGTTCGATTTCAGCTTTTTTACCTTCAGGTGCAAACCAGTCCGCCCCTTCCCAGCCGCTGACATCTTTGAAATATCCGCCCTGGTCTTTTAATCGGTCGTATATGGCGGACTTTTTTGCACCCCTTGCCGTTTCCATGGACTGGAACGGATAGTGGCATTTGTATACCTTGCCTAAAGACTCAACTGTTCTGTGCGCCCGGTAGTCTACGTTGTTCTGATAGGTGTGGAGGCGGTCGATGTTGAAGCCTGTGATATCCACGCCCGGATCGCCGTCCATGATCCAGTGGGCCATCATTCGTCCAAGTCCCGGGCCCATGATGATGCCGACAGAGTTAAGGCCGGCACAGACAAAGTAGTTTTTCAGTTCCGGTGCTTCCCCGATGATGGGGCCGAGATCTGCTGTAAAACTTTCAGGGCCGCAGAAGAACTTTTTAATGCCCAGTTCCTGGGTGATGGGAACACGGGCCATGGCCTTTTCCAGGAAGGGTCCCATGCGGTCCCAGTCCGGTTCAATCTCTCCGAAGGAAAAGGTGTCAGGAATATTTTTCAGCTTCCAGGGCGCACATTTGGGTTCGAACAGGCCGATCATGAGACCGCCGACTTCTTCCCGGTAATAGCCGTAATGGGAGGGATCTTCCAGTATGGGCATATTTTTGGGGATATCATCGATTTCTTCGGTGATCAGGTAGTAATGCTCTGTGGACTGGTTGGGGATATTGACGCCTGCGGCATCCCCCAGCTGGCGAGCCCACATGCCGGCGCAGTTGACCACCACATCCGCCGTCATCTCACCGTGTTCGGTTTTAACCCCGGTTACCTGTCCGTTCTTTTTAGTGACGCCTGTGCATGGTGTTTTCTCAAAGATGCTCACTCCCTGGTTCCGGGCACCTTTGGCAAGAGCAATGGTGCCGTCAACCGGATTGACCCGGCCGTCTTCCTTGACATAGAACCCGGCCATGAGATCGTCCACTTTAGCCAGGGGAAAGAGTTTCTTGATGTCGTCGGGACCGATTTCATTAACATCCACACCGCAGTACCGGTTAAAGGCGGCTACTCTGCGGTACTCTTCAAGGCGGTCACGGTTGGAGGCCGCCTCAATGAATCCGATGGGGTTAAACCCGGAGGTCAATCCTGTTTCCGCCTCAAGGTTTGTGTATAAATCCCGGCCGTAGATGCGCATCTCAGTGGCGGTCTCGGACAAAGATCCAAAGGTGACCATTAGACCTGCTGCATGCCAGGTGGTGCCTGAGGTCAGTTCGTCCCTTTCAAGAAGCACCACGTCCTTGCATCCCATATGGCCCAGGTGATACGCAATTGAACACCCGATAATACCGCCGCCGATGATGACCACATTGGCGTGTTTGGGTAAGGCTTTAGTTCCCATTGAAGTTCCTTTTTTCTTTATTTTTTAAAACCGGCCTGTTTTTTCAGACCGGCCTTATTCTTTAAATCGATTGTTTGTTCAGGAATCAATTCCCATTTCTTTTTCCGTATCCGTTACAATGGCGCGGATCTTTTGTAGCACCTCATCCGGTAATGGATCCGGCGTGTGGGTTTCAAGTATGAATCTGACTTTTTCCAAGGCGCGGTCGTAGGCAGAGGTTGACCCTGCTTTTTCCCACTGTCCTCTCATCTTCCGGTCAATCAGTTCAGGTGAGGACTGCTCTCTCATATGGTTGAAAGTGTGTTTGTGCATGAGGAAATCTCCGCCTGAGCCCACCTCCTTGATGGGGTCGATGGCGAGGGTCTCATCTGTCACGGGCATTCCCATGACCGTATGTTTGATCATACGCGCAAACTCACAATCTAAGACCAGCTGACCATAATCAAAAGTGATGCCGCTTTCTAGCATCCCCGAACCGTAAATCATATTGGCACCTGCCAATGCGGGTATAAGTCCGGTTAGTGTCTTTTCATGGCCTGTCTGGACATCGGATATCTTTGAATCGCCCTAGCCACCGGCGACATAACTCGGCAGCGCATAATATCGGGCAAGTCTTGCTACGGCCCCGCTGATCACAGCACACTCAGGGGTACCCACACTGGCCGAGGCCAGTTTCAGGTCCATGGCTGTGGTGGAACTGCCGTAAATCACAGGCGTCCCTCTGCGGGTGAGCTGGGCAAGCGTTATGCCGGAGAGTACTTCGGCATTGTGGTTGACAAGGGTGCCGGCCAGGGTGACAGGGGCTGTGCCGCCGGCCATGGCCATGGACAGGATATTGCAGACCACGTTGTTTTTGGCCGCTTCCATGATGATCTCGCAACAGTCGGAGATCAATGTCAGGGGGCTGACAGGGCAGGTGGTAAAAGAAACAAGGGGCCTTTTCTTAAATGCCTTTACACCGCCGGCAATCGCATGTCCCATTTCAATGATCTTGTTCAGGAATTTGCCGTCACCAGGACCAAAGGCACAATGTTTGGTGGTATTGGTCAGGTAGGCTTCGGCATTGTGCAGGGGCACGGTCTCCTGGTTTACATCATGGGCGCCAAGGGCCTTTTCACAGAAGTCGATTTCCGGGAGATAATCGATGACCTTGGCTGAATCAACCAGATCTTTTTTCATCGGTTCCCGGTTCTCTCCGGTGTAAGGATCGTTGATCATCACCCCTTCACTGAAGTTGGTAAAATGGACCCGGGTGCTTTCAAGCACGATATCATGCTTTGGGTCGCGTCCGTGGAGTATGACCTTGGATGGTGCTGTTCGAATGGCGTCCTCCACCACATGGGGAGGGATTTTTACATTTTTTGTGTCGTGATCGACAATGGCGCCCCCGCGTTCAAAACGATCCCGGGCTTCGTCGTCTTCCACGAATACACCGGTTTCGTTCAGAACTTCCAGGGTTCCGTAATGAATCTCTTGCAGTTCATCCTCTGTCAGGATGTTGAGACTCATTCCGGACCCAAGCTGTCTGCCCGCATGCAGGTTCCGTCTCATTTGATTTATCCTCATCACTGGCTGGTTGAAAGTAACAATGAACTCTTTTAATTTTCTTAAGAGAATTCATTGACCAATAGCATCTGTTGCGTCATCTATTGCGATATCGCTGCCATATTATTATTGACATATTCTATAGAATCCTTTACAGTTTTGTCAATCAAAAATTGTCGAACAATAATTTTAAGGAGAGTAACCACACCGGATGAATTTCCATCCGGAAAATTATACGAAGAGAAAAAAGAGGGAGATTCGCATGAAGAAGATGTTTTGGCGTTTGGCACTCATTTCAATGGCATTGTTGATTTCAACAGGAACAGGCTTTGCCGGCAGTTCAACCCTGGATGAGATTATGGCTGCAAAAACCCTGGTGGTATCTTCGGATGCCAATTATGCACCCCAGAGTTTCCTGAATGACAACGGTGAACTTGAAGGCTTTGACATCAGCGTGGCCAAAGAAGTTGCCAAGAGGCTCGGGGTTAAAGTCAAATTCATCACACCGGACTGGGACCTCATCACCGCAGGTAAATGGGGAAAAAGATGGGATCTGTCCATCGGTTCCATGACCCCCACAGCAGAGAGAAAAAATGCTCTGCTATTCACCATTCCCTACTATAGCTCTCCCGCACAATTTGCCATTCACAGTAAAAATACCGAAATAAAAAATCTTTCCGACCTGGCCGGCAAAACCATCGGTATTGCCAGTGAAACCACCAATGAAAGATACCTTCAAAAAGACCTGAATATCGAAGACGTCACCATCGTATATCAGGACTGGTCAGCCGGCGAACTTAAAAATTACCCCACAGACGCCAACCATATTGAAGATCTTTCCCTGGGCGACGGCCTGAGACTGGACGCCATCTTTACATCAAAACAGACCCTTGCTGAAGCCATCAAGAACGGCTGTGGAAAAGGCTGCCCCATCAAAATGCTTGGTGAACCGACTTACTATGAACCCATCTGCTTTGCCCTGGACAAAAGCCGGAAAAACAGTGATACCTTTGTCGATAAACTCAATGAGATTATTAAATCCATGAACGAAGACGGTACTTTGGTAAAATTATCCGAGCAGTTTTACGGTACCAACCTCATTCCTAAACTCTAATATTGTAACGGGTAAGATCACAATAGATACAGCGGCGTTCCCGGCGGCCGGCAACAGCGGCCGGCCGGGAGGCTGCTTTTTTTCAGTGGGGTAAAGATTTTTTATAAGGAGCTGTGAATGGGTGTTGACAGGGTTGAATCGCTAATACCGGAGATTCCGGCAGAGGCAGAGCGGGTCCTTGCGCAGATTGAGGGACAAAAGAGAAAATACCGGCGAAATCTGATGATCTCTTTTGGGGTGTTGTTTACCCTGATGGTGGCGGCCCTGATCATTTTGAGGCTGGATTTCTCTTTTATGATCAAATGGCTGCCGTTTATTCTGGCCGGAATCGGTTATACCTTTCTGGTTTCGTTTCTGGCCATTTCTCTGGCCTGTATTCTTGCTATTTTAGGCGCGTTGGGGCGTCTGTCAACAAATCCGGTGCTCAACAGCATCGCCACCTCATATGTCTCCCTGATCCGGGGGACGCCTCTGCTGGTCCAGGTTTATATGTGGTATCTGGCACTGCCCCAGATCGGCAAGGCTTTGGAAGAACTCGGGATTGAGGGCATCCAGGCGTTCCTGACCCTGCCGGCTATTCCGGCGGGCATACTGGCGCTCGGGGTCTGCTACGGGGCCTATATGACCGAGACCGTCCGGGCCGGGATTCAGTCCATCAAGATCGGCCAGACCGAAGCGGCCAAGGCATTGGGCATGAACAATATGCAGACCATGAAGCGGGTCATTTTTCCTCAGGCCATGCGGGTGATTATTCCACCGGTCTCCAATGAATTCATCGCAATGATAAAGGATTCCTCCCTGGTATCCCTCATGGGGGTTTGGGAGTTGAGTTACAGGGCCATAAAAGTCGGGCGTCGGCATTTTCAATCCCTTGAAATGTTGATCCTGGTGGCATTTATTTACTGGATTTTGTGCGTGATTCTGCAATTTGTTCAGGAGCGGATCGAAAAGCACATGGCCCGCGGCGACAGGAGGATATGATGACAGTTAACAAACCAGCGAATGATAAACCTGTGGTAAAGGCCACAAATATTCATAAGATATTCGGCAATATGAACCATGTCCTTCGCGGAATTGACCTTGAGGTGAAAAAGGGAGAAACCGTTGTAATCTTAGGGGCATCCGGTTCCGGTAAAAGTACTCTGCTTCGGTGTATTAATTTTCTTGAAGAACCTACGGCAGGTTCCATTGAAGTTGCCGGCACCATCATTCATGCAGGAGAAGCAAGCAAGGAGAAGGACGCCAAAACCCTTGAGATCCGGAAAAAAACCGGGATGTGTTTTCAAGCCTTTAATCTGTTCCCCCATATGACCGTCCTTGAAAATATTATTGAGGGTCCCAGGACCGTTTTGGGACAAAACCTAAAAGAGGCCGAGGCCTATGCGGATGAACTCCTGGACTGGGTTGGGTTGACAGACAAACGTAG
>PIVQ01001785.1 GCA_003354055.1 Desulfobacteraceae bacterium
GCCACACTG
Source organism: Desulfobacteraceae bacterium (assembly GCA_003354055.1). The sequence continues at coordinate 10 of PIVQ01001785.1, forward strand.
ACCGTCACCGGCGCATCCGCAGCCAACAAGGTCTATGACGGAACCACCGCCGCGACCCTCTCCGGCGCCACACTCGCTGGAGTCATCGGAGGCGACACGGTTGTTCTCGGCGACGACACGACCGGTACCTTTGCACAGGCCACGGTCGGAACCGGCATTTCGGTCACCAGCGCCATGACCATCAGCGGCGCGGATGCCGGAAACTACACGCTGACGCAACCAACGCTTAGCGCAGACATCACCGTTGCCACGCTGACCGTCACCGGACTCACCGGCGACAACAAGGTCTACGACGGCAACACGGACGCAACCGCCAGCGGCACGGCCGCACTCAGCGGAATCATTGGTGCCGACACGGTCACCCTGGGCGGAACGCCGACCTACACGTTTGCTTCTGCGGATGTGGCGGCAGGCATTTCGATCTCGACCACCGGATACACCATCAGCGGGGACGACGCAGCCAACTATACGCTGACGCAACCGACGCTTAGCGCAGATATCACGGTAGCCACACTGACCGTCACCGGCGCATCCGCAGCCAACAAGGTCTATGACGGAACCACCGCCGCGACCCTCTCCGGCGCCACACTCGCTGGAGTCATCGGAGGCGACACGGTTGTTCTCGG
>PIVQ01000931.1 GCA_003354055.1 Desulfobacteraceae bacterium
AAAAAACGGTTTGATTCTATTGATGTGGAATCAAGCGAGGAAAAGCGAAAGGCATACAGGGAGCTTCTTTTTACCAGCCCTGAAATCCAGAACCATATTTCCGGGGTGATTTTGTTTGAAGAGACCCTTGGGCAGTCCGCCTCAAACGGTACCCCTTTTCCCGATCTTCTCAGGGAGCGGGGCATTATTCCCGGCATCAAGGTGGACAAGGGGCTGGTCCTGATCCCCGGCACCAGTGAGGAAAAAGCCACCCAGGGACTGGACAACCTTGGCGCTCGTCTGGCCGCCTTTGAAAGGCAGGGGGCAGGCTTTGCCAAATGGCGGGCGGTGATCAATATTGGAAATCATAAGCCCTCCCGTCTGGCAGTGGATATCAATGCCCATGCCCTTGCCCGGTATGCTGCCCTTTGCCAGGCTACCGGCCTGGTTCCTATTGTGGAACCTGAAATTCTCATGGCCGGCAGTCATGATATCGACACCTGTGAACGGGTCAGCGAATGGGTATTGCATGAGGTTTTTTCAGAATTAACCGCCCAGAGGGTTTTCCTGGAAGGCATGATATTGAAGCCCAGCATGGTGACTGCAGGAGATACCTGTCCTGAACAGGCCGATGTGGCGTCTGTGGCCCGTGCCACTTTACGGGTATTTAAACGGGTGGTCCCGGCCGCCGTCCCCGGCATTGCCTTTTTATCCGGCGGCCAGAGCTCCGAACTTGCCACAGCTCATCTCAATGCCATGAATCAGATGGGACCCAACCCATGGGGATTGAGTTTCTCCTATGGCCGGGCGCTTCAGGAGCAGCCGCTGAATACCTGGCAGGGCAAAACGGCAAATGTGGCAGCAGCTCAGTCGGCTTTGCTTAAGCGGGCACAATGTAATGGGGCAGCACGATATGGAAAGTATACGCCTGAGATGGAACAGGAGTAGGCTCTTGATTCCCTATTCTGTTTTTTGGAACAAGGAGAAAATCCATTTAAAGGGGATGAGGGAAGAAACCTTTGTCTGATAGTCTTTATAACTGTCTCCGTGAAGTCGGATCAGTTTGCGTTCTTCCAATCGGATCCCGACGAACAGGTAAAGGCAGAGCACCATATTTTCAATCGCCATCGATAGATGAATGTCTCTGGCCCGGATCCAAAAAAAGATCAGTGCAGCCAGATACCAGGGATGACGGGTGATGCCCAGAATACCTTTGGTGCTGAGATTATCCGTGGACCGGTCTGAGCTGTCAGAGGGATCTGTCAGAGCCTGGCTAAGGCCTGAGAATTGTCCCATGTCGTAGGCCCGGTATCCCTGGACGAATAAGAACAGGGTAATAGCCCAGAGCAGGAGCCAGGGAAATAGGAGTACGCCATTCCACGAAAATAGAATATCGCCTTTCAAGCTCTGGCTGAAGGCCAGAACGGGGATCAGGGATATCATAGCTAATCCGTTATAGCCAAGGCGGAAATACTTGTAATTAGTTTTTAAGGTGTGCTTGAGAAATGTCGTTGCCCGGATGGAAATAAGGCTGCTGTGAAGGCAGCACCATAGGCCCCAGATTATGACAAGCGGCAGGTATTTCATTGGTTGTTTTCCATAAAGTTTAGTATCCGGGAGAAAAGGGGTTTCATGGTCTTTCCTGTTTATGGTTTAGGGTAGAAAGATCTTTTCCATGAAAAAATATCACTGAATTCTGATTTTGTCCAATAGAGGGCCGCAGGGAAACTGCCAAGTATTTGGATAAATTCTTGACAACCTCTTGAAACCATGTAAAAAAATAAAAGACCGAGCGCTCGTTCATGATAGATATCCAGATGGAAGGAGTATACATTGGCCAGAAAAAAGGCGGTTTCCCTGACTGACGGCGAGGTTCCGACCCAGATAAAAAATGCTGAGCTAGTCCGGGAGAGACGGCGACATATTATTGATTCGACCGTCAAGTTGTTTATTGAGCATGGGTACCATAAAACCACTACCCGGATGATCGCCAAAGCTGCCAATTTTTCCATCGGGTCGTTGTACGAGTATGTAAGCTCCAAAGAAGACCTGCTTTACCTGGTCTGCAAGGCCATTCACGAAGAAGTTCAGGATGCGGTGGAAGATGCTTTATCTGCAAGTTCCATGGAAAAGGAACAATTAGCTGAGGTGATACGGCAATACTTTACGGTCTGCGATAAGATGGCAGACCATATCCTGCTCATGTACCAGGTGACCCAGTTTTTGCCGGAAAAATGGAAAGAACGGGTTTTGGACAATGAGTTGAACATCACGGATATTTTTATCCAGACCCTTTCCGGTATGTCAGGTCAAAATAAGTTCCCCGTGCTGGACGAAAATATTGTTAATCTAGTGGGACACAATATTTCAGTTATCGGGCAGATGTGGGCATTTCGGCGGTGGCATTTGAAAAAGAATTTTACACTGGACCAGTACATCTCCATTCAAACCGATTTCATCCTTGGGTTGTTGTTCTAAACTGACCCTGTTTAAAAAAAAAATAAACAAAAATAAAATTTGTATTTATTTTTTCAGGGATATATGCCACTACAATAGTACATATAAACTTTGTTTAGTTTAGTCAAACTTTTCGGTATTATATAATGAAGGAGATGTTATGAGTGCAGAGCCTGAAGTATATACCC
>PIVQ01001786.1 GCA_003354055.1 Desulfobacteraceae bacterium
GGAATCTCGGTCACCAGCGCCATGACGATTAGCGGCGCGGATTCCGGGAACTACACACTGACCCAGCCGACCCTGACCGCCGATATCACGGTGGCCACGCTGACGGTCACCGGACTCACCGGCGATAACAAGGTTTACGACGGCAACACCGACGCAACCGCCAGCGGCACGGCGGCACTCAGCGGAATCATTGGCGGCGACACGGTCACCCTGGGCGGAACACCGACCTACACGTTTGCTTCTGCGGATGTGGCGGCAGGCATTTCTATCTCCACCAGTGGATACACCATCAGCGGGGACGATGCTGCCAACTATACGTTGACCCAGCCGACGTTGAGCGCCGATATCACGGTTGCCACACTGACCGTCACCGGCGCATCCGCTGCCAACAAGGTCTATGACGGCACCACCGCAGCAACGATCTCCGGAGCCACTCTCTCCGGAGTCATCGGAGGCGACACGGTTGTCCTCGGAGACGACACGACCGGTACGTTTGCACAGGCCACGGTCGGAAGCGGAATCTCGGTCACCAGCGCCATGACGATTAGCGGCGCGGATTCCGGGAACTACACACTGACCCAGCCGACCCTGACCGCCGATATCACGGTGGCCACGCTGACGGTCACCGGACTCAC
>PIVQ01000932.1 GCA_003354055.1 Desulfobacteraceae bacterium
GAAGCCCTGACCTTTGCCGAAAAGATCATAGTCATGTACGAAGGCTATATCGTTCAAATCGGCACCCCCCAGGAGCTGTTTGAATATCCCAAACATAAGTTTGTGGGATATTTCATCGGAAGTCCCGGCATGAACTTTGTGCCCTGCACCATGGAAGGGGATATGGTTAAAATCGGCAATTCTCTAATCCCTGTTGATGAAAAGACCGCGCGCCTTGCCAAGGCTTCCGACGGGGCGCTTGAATTGGGTATCCGCCCCCTCTACCTCAACATGTCCTGCGACCCCATTGAAAATGGCTTTGAAGCAGGCGTCAAAGGGGTGGAAGACCAGGGCAGTCATCGTATTGTTTCCCTGGACTTTGAGGGCCAGACCCTTAAGGCAAGGATTTCCGAAAACGATCCGGTTCCTGAAACAAAGGCCTGGATTTCCTTTCCCAAGGAATGGATCCGCCTGTTTGCCGACGAACATTTATTAAAAGAAGAATAAATCAAGTTAAGGAGTACGCACTATAATGAAAAAATGGCAAGACAATAAAGGATGGCTATTCATCCTACCGGCCTTTTTAATCGTTGCCTTCAGTGCCATTTTGCCCCTGATGACGGTGGTCAATTATTCCATCCAGGATATATTCGGTCCGGGTCAAAGGGTATTTGTCGGCACGGAATGGTTCAAAGAGGTGCTCACCGATCCCAGGCTCCACGAAGCCCTGTGGCGGCAATTGCTCTTTTCCGGTCTGGTACTGCTCATTGAAATGCCTCTGGGCGTCGGCATTGCATTGCTTATGCCCGCCAAAAAAGGAATAGGGGCCTCCATCGTTCTGGTTACCCTGGCCCTTCCCCTTCTCATTCCATGGAATGTCATCGGCACCATCTGGATCATCTTTACCCGTCCGGATATCGGGCTGATGGGGGCAACCATAAACACCCTGGGGCTGACCTTTGATCATACGGCAAACGGACTCCATGCCTGGATCACCCTCATGCTCATGGAAGTCTGGCACTGGACACCGCTTGTGGCCCTTCTGGCCTATGCAGGTCTTCAGTCCATTCCACCGGCCTATTATCAAGCAGCCAAAATTGACGGCGCATCCTCCTGGTCCATCTTTCGGTATATCCAGTTGCCCAAGATGAGAGGGGTTTTAACCATAGCTCTCCTGCTGCGGTTCATGGACTCTTTTCTCATCTACGCAGAACCCTTTGTGCTTACCGGCGGCGGGCCCGGAAACTCCACCACATTTTTGTCCATCTACCTGGTCAAGATTGCGGTGGGTCAGTTTGATCTTGGACCTGCAGGCGCATTCTCGCTCATTTACTTTCTCATCGTTCTCTTGTTCTGCTACATGTTTTACCAGGCCCTGCTGAATGTCGGAAAAGGAGAACAATCATGAAAAAAAGATACATTGCCCTGACCCTATACCTGATAGTCATCATGCTGCCCATATACTGGATGTTCAACATGTCTTTGAGGACCAATGCCGACATCATGGCAAACCTGGTCTTCTTCCCAACGGACATTACATTCGGCAACTATATGAAGATCTTCACGGATCCCTCATGGTACAACGGCTATATCAACTCCATCATATACGTGGTACTGAACACCGGAATCTGCCTGATCACTGCCTTACCTGCCGCCTATGCTTTTTCCCGGTATTCATTTATCGGTGACAAGCATGTGTTTTTCTGGCTGCTCACCAACCGCATGGCCCCGGCCGCGGTATTTCTTTTGCCCACATTCCAGCTTTACTCCACATTCGGACTTATTGATACCCATATTGCCGTGGCCCTGGCCCATTGCCTGTTCAACCTGCCCCTGACGGTCTGGATCTTAGAAGGGTTTATCTCCGGCGTGCCCATTGAAATCGATGAAATGGCCTTTATTGACGGATATAATTTTCCGAAATTTTTCTTTTTCGTCTTTGTGCCCCTGATCCGGTCCGGCATCGGCGTTGCAGCGTTCTTCTGCTTCATGTTCTCATGGGTGGAACTGCTATTTGCCAGAACGCTTACCACAACGGCTGCCAAACCCATTGCCGCCACCATGACCCGTACCGTATCTGCCTCAGGGCTTGACTGGGGTCTTTTGGCCGCAGCCGGTATCCTGACTATTGTTCCCGGTGCCCTGGTCATTTATTTTGTCAGAAACTATCTTGCCAAGGGCTTTGCCCTGGGCCGTGTTTAATATGGATTGCCACGCTATAAGGAGGCGTTATGAATCTTGAATGGATGGCATGGACAATTCCAACCGCATCCTTCTTTTCCGTTATCGTTCTGATACTCATCAGCATGACGATTTGGGAAATTAAATCTCCGACCGTTCAACGAAAAGGGTTTCTCCCCATTTCAACCACAAGGGGAGACCGTCTTTTTGTCGGCCTTCTGGGTTCAGCCTATATCCACCTGGCCTGGGTGGGGTTGACTGATCTGGCCATATGGTTTGCCTTAGGTATTGCAGTTGTCTGGATGATGATTGTGATGCGCTGGGGTTAGTTAGTTCGTTTACTGCCCGGGAAAAGGGTTTTCTAAAAGGCCTTCACGTCTTTTTCCGGGTGCATCTTCGTTGTTTAAACCGTTATTGAAGGCCTTGGGAGGATCGTAGATGAGAAAACTTTTAGCCACAGGCTT
>PIVQ01001787.1 GCA_003354055.1 Desulfobacteraceae bacterium
GATGAAGAAAAAGAACTTGGCTGTGTCCTTGCGGATATGGGCGGCGGCACCACAGACATGGCCCTGTTCAAGGACAACAATGTAAAATTTATCTACGAGCTCACCGTGGGCGGTCACAACCTGACCAATGATATTTCCATCGGGCTGCGGACCCCCCTGCCTGAAGCGGAAAAGATCAAAATAGAACACGGCACCTGCGTACCGCAAAATGTAAGATCCGGTGCAACAATTGAAGTGCCGGCAGTGGGTGGAAGAGATCCTAAACGGTTATCCAGAGGAATTCTGGCAGAAATTCTGGAACCCCGAGTAGAAGAGATTTTTTCCCTGCTCAAACAAGAAATATTTGCCAACGGACTTGAAAATTCCTTTCCGGCAGGTTTTGTCCTCACAGGCGGCAGTGTTGTCCTGGACGGGATTTGTGAACTTGCGGAATCCGTCTTCGGCGTACGGGTCAGGATAGGAGAGCCCAATCGTATCGGCGGGCTCAAAGATATAGTTAAAAACCCGGCGTATGCCACAGGGGTTGGCCTTGTCATCTTCGGATCCAATGCGAGCTGTAAAATGGATGTCCGAAAGACGGATGCACAAGGATTTAACTCCGTATTAAACAGAATGAAACAGTGGTTTAAAGATAT
>PIVQ01001788.1 GCA_003354055.1 Desulfobacteraceae bacterium
ACGCGCGGCAAGTGGGCGTACATCGGGCCCAAAGTTAAAACCTAAATTACTCACCGTTACTCTGATCGTCTATTTCAACACCTTCAGGAGGCGTAAATTCAAAAGTGCTTTTATCAAGCGGCGTATTAACTTGTGCATTGTTAAAGGTAAATGACGATAGCTGCCCTGAGTTGTCGGTAACGACTAATTTAGCAAGGCCTTGTTCGTTATCTGCAAATGTTATATCAAGTTGTTCTACTTGGCTTTCTACACCTTTATTTGGCGTTACACTAAAGCCTACACTTGTTGCAAGTACGCTGTATTTTTCCCACTGTGCTGGGTCTTTTGATGTAAGTAGCACAAATGGTGTTGAATCGATTAGGCTGCTGGTTTTCATAATCGTTACTTGTTCAGCAAAGCTGTCGAAGTAATATGTTTTATCACCGTTTGATACAAATAACGTATCGTCTGGGTTTGTTTGCTGCCAGCGAATCATCATAGGCTGTTGAAGCGCTATTGTGCCCTCGCCTTGCATTACTGCTTGGCCTTCTTTATCTGTTACTTTTTGTGCAAACTGCGCTTTAAAGCTTTTTAACGTGGCAAGTTGGTCTTGTAGTGCTTGGCTGTCGTCAGCAAAGCTTGGTGCAGTAATTAC
>PIVQ01000189.1 GCA_003354055.1 Desulfobacteraceae bacterium
CAATGCACCATCCATCCGGTAAAACCCTATATGTGCAAAGCCTGGCCATTCATCAAAACCATCATTAAAAATCCTGAAAATTGGGATACCATGGCCAACTCCTGCCCGGGAATGAGAAAAGGAGTTGCCCACAAAGATCTGCAGCGTATTGTTGCCCATGAAAAAGAGCAACTGGACAACAGTTTCAAATAGCCGGCACCCTATCTGAAAAATACTGGAGCCCCCATTGTAGTGTCTGAACGAAAATTGCGGTTTTCGGTCGGGCACTGTGCATTCTTCGGTTGACTTCATTGTCTGACAATTGCTAATTAGACATGAACCTAAAAACATGCGCACTATATAAACTGCAAATTGGAGACTGGTACCGGTATTGAAACCCAAGGGAAATCATAATTTTGATACAAATCCCGGCGAAATCGTTTCACTTCTGGTCAAAGAAGGCCTGCTGACCAAAGAGAAAGCCCAGTACGCCATGCGGGTGAGATCCAAGCTGTCACCCGGGAAAACCCTTTTGGATACCCTCAAAGACCTGAAGTACATCGACGAAGACAAAGTCAAAGATGTGTTGCGTAAAAATCATCTTTCCCTTCGCATCGGCGATCTCATGGTGGAATTCGGGTATCTGCCCCAGGAAAAACTCAACGCGGCCCTGAGTATCCAGAAATCCCAGAAGAACAAACGCCTGGGACAAATCCTCATTGAGAATCAGTATATGAGTGAAAGCGCTTTTATAGAAGCGCTTTCCGTTCAGCTCGGGTTTCCGTTCATAGACCTGTCCATTCAGGATGTAGACAATAAGCTGCTGGAAAACATCCCCATCAAATGGTGCATCTCAAACCATTTTTTACCGGTGCGTAAGGTAAAAGACAGGCCTTTGGTAGCCTTTGCAGACCCCTTTAACAAGTCGGACATTCGGGGTGCCCAGAAGCTATTCGGTAAAAATTTCATAATGGGCATTGCCTCGCCCAATATGATCGAAAAAAAACTGGAACGTCTGGACAGTGGAAATATCAGTACCAGAAGTATCGTGGATGAAAATACCGCCATCGGTATTGTGGAGTCCATTATTGCCAGTGCCATTGACCAGGGGGCCAGCGATATCCACATCGAACCTTTTGACGAGCGCCTCCAGGTTCGATTCCGGGTTGACGGCATTCTGGTCCCCTTTAAGATGTTTCCCATCAATGCCGCCTCAATGGTCGTAGCCAGGATAAAAGTCCTGTGCAAAGCCAATATTGCTGAAAAGAGACGGCACCAGGACGGTAGAATGTCCTTTGGGCACCAGGGCAACTCCTATGATCTGAGAACCTCATTTTTCGTGACGGTTTTCGGAGAGAAAATCGTCTTGAGAATCCTGAACCGCATAGATCAGATTATAAAAATAAACGGAATCGGTATGCAGCCGAAAATGCTGGACCGGTTCAAAAAAGATGTATTAAAGGCCCCATCCGGTGTCCTGATTATTACCGGCCCAACAGGATCCGGAAAAACAACCACCCTGTACTCCTGTGTCTCAGATATAAGTAACCCCCAGACCAGTATTGTCACTGCTGAAGATCCTGTGGAGTACGTGGTGGAAGGGATCTCGCAGTGTTCCATTGACGCGGGAATCAACCGGACTTTTGAAGAGACCCTGCGCCATGTGGTTCGTCAAGACCCGGATGTTATTGTTATTGGTGAAATCCGGGACAATTATTCAGCCGGAGTGGCGGTTCATGCGGCCCTGACCGGCCATAAGGTCCTGACCTCTTTTCACACCGAAGACAGCATCAGCGGATTGATCAGACTGATGAACATGGATATTGAGCCCTTTCTCATTTCGTCCACGGTAACCTGTATGTTAGCCCAACGTCTGCTCCGAAAAGTCTGCCCCCATTGCAAGGAAGATTACAAGCCCTCCCCTGCAGACTTAAAACTGCTGGAGTACGCCCCGGATGAAATGACCAAATATGAGTTGGTTAAAGGCCGTGGATGTCCGATTTGTAACCACACCGGTTACAAAGGGAGGGTGGCTGTTTTTGAAATGCTGATTCTCAATGAATTTGTCAAAGAGGCCATTCTCAGCTGCCAGTCCAGTTATGAACTCAGAAGAATTGCCATTGAAACCACGGGGCTGGTCACCCTGATGGAAGATGCATTATCCAAAGTATCCACAGGTATCACTACTCTGGATGAGACTTTCAGATGCATCCCGAGATTGACCCCGCCAAGACCCATTGCAGAGATCAATCGATTGTTAGGAGTTATCTAAACCCATGCCCCCAAAGCCCAGTATCATAGAAATCATCAAACAGCAGATCAGAAAAGAAGACTCCCTGCCGGTTCTCAATCCAAAGGCGGTGAAAATTCAGGCAGAAGCCACTAAAAGAGACCCTGATTTTGCAGTGCTTGCCAGATTAATCCGTATGGACCCGACACTGACCACCCAGATTCTGAAGACGGCAAACTCGCCGTTTTACAAAGGACTGGGTGCTGTGGATACAATCAAAGAAGCCGTTGTCCGCCTGGGACAAAACGAAATGGTCAACATCATCATGAAGGTGGTACACCAGCAGAATTTCAAATCCCGGAACCCGATGATCCGTTCCTACCAGAACAAGCTATGGGCCCATTCTGTTTCCTGTGCCATCGGCTCTTTATGGATTGCACGGTACCTTGCCATGGCAGACCTGGTGCCCAAAGCATTTATTGCAGGACTCTTACATGATATGGGCAAACTATACCTGCTCACAGCCATAGAAAAGATCCTTGAATCAAAAACAGCCAGGTTTAAACCGCCGCCCCAGCTCATCGATAAAATTCTGGGCAACCTCCATGCGGCACTGGGATATAATCTGCTGACCAAATGGCATTTGCCGGATCAATACCGGGTCATTGCCAGAGATCATCATGCAGAAGAATTTGACCACACGAACCTGCTTTTGATGATCGTAAGAGTTTCAAATGCCGTGTGCAATAAAATGGAAAAAAACGATTTAAACATAGATCTATCCGGAATTGTCACATCCCGAGAGGCGGATATTCTAGGAATACCCGAGATCGGTGTGGCAGAACTGGAAATTGCCCTGGAAGATGCCCGGGTTAACAGACCGATGAATTAATTATTTCGCTTAAATGAGGGACATACTCGACTAAGACCGGGGGATGGCCTCCCCATTTCAGACTCTCCCCTTAAAACGGCCTCTAATTGTTCTGCATATCTGCAAACTGTCTGGCAATGCTGTCCCGTTCATAGACAATTTCCACACGCCGGTTCCTTGCCCGTCCCTGTGCCGTATCATTGGTGGCCACCGGGTGATACTGGGCATAGCCTTCTGCAGAAACATAATAGGGCGGCACCCCGTTTTTAATCAACAGTCTGACTACGGTGGAGGCCCTGGCACTGGACAATTCCCAGTTTGAGGGATACTGGGCCGATGAAATGGGTTCTGCGTCCGTGTGCCCCTTAATCTTAACATGGTAAGCCAGCTTGGCTAATACTGTTGCCACCTTCTCAAGGATATCCAATCCCTTGTCCGACAGTTTGGTGCCGCCTTCGGCAAAGAGCAACAAATCGGACATGGTAATGACGACACCGTCTTCTGTTTTTGTGACGCTGACCTCGCCCCCCAGTTTATTGAACAGAACTAACTCTCTCACCTCGGACACAATGTCCTCCAACTCCTTTTCAATCATCCCGCCCAATTCGTCAATCTGCTGGTTTTCCGAGGGTTCTTCAGATGGCACGGCATGCATAGTCAAGCCTTCCCGGGTCCCTGATTCCGGAACCGCCTGGGCACCCAATGCACTTCTCAGGGATTTTACCAACTCCTTATAGGTTTCCTGCTGGGTGGTACTCATCGCAAACAGCAAAACAAAAAAGCACATCAAAAGGGTAACCAGATCGGCAAAAGTTGCCATCCATCCTGGAGCACCACTTCGGCCTCCTTTCTTTCCCTCCTCAGGCGGAGGCGCGAGGCTCAACTCCTCTTCTTTGTCTGCGCCGGTATTATCAGCCATATCTTAGGATCTCTTTTTAATTATTTTTTCTCTTCTTCTTTGGGCTCTGACAGGTAAACCTTGAGCTTATCTTCCATGAGTTTGGGATGCTCCCCCTCCCTGATGGATAAAATCCCCTCAAAAATAATATTCATATTAATAATTTCCTCTTCATTACGCCCGCTCAGCTTATCGCTCATGGGAATAAAAAAGAGGTTGGCCAGAACTGCCCCGTAAAATGTTGTAATCATGGCCACAGCCATTTTCGGACCGATAGAAGAGGGGTCATCCAGGTTAGCCAGCATCTGAACCAGACCGATAAGGGTACCGATCATCCCGAATGCAGGGGCATAAGCCCCCATATTGGCAAAAATCTGGGAGCCTGTATCCAGTCCCTTTTTGGTCAGCTGCATTTTTTTCTGCATGATTTGTGCAATATCGCCTGTTTTCACCCCGTCCACCGTCATTTGCAGGGCCTGGGCAAGATAGGGATCCGGGGTACTCTGGATGTCACCTTCAATGGAAAGCAGCCCACCTTTTCTGGCTTTATTTGAAATTTCAACCAAATTGGCAATGATATCTTCGGGGCTTTCTATCTTGAACATGAACACCTTAACGGCCACTTTGAACATGCCCAACACAGATGAAAGAGGATAGGCGATCATGACAGCGGCAACGGTTCCGCCCACAACAACCAGGACGGACGGAATATTGATAAACCCCATAATGCTACCGCCCAGCAAGATGGTCCCCAGCACAAAGCCAATTCCGGAAACAACACCGATAACCGAAGAAATATCCATTTTCTAAGCCTTTATGTAAACAGTTTCATTCACAGGGTATTCCCTGTTGTATTGTATAATCTTATCGATCGCTTCCCGGGTCAACACGGTATTGGATGTAAACAACTTGGTACCTGTAGCCGTAAACAATGCCGTACCAAGTTCCATACCCGGCTCAAGCTGGTCAACGCCCACGCCCCTAACCTGAAATGATTCAGCACCCAGGTGCAACACCACATACTTCTCAAGCCACCCCACGATCAAAGGATCAAGGCGAACCCCGGCCAATTCTTCCAGAGCCTTCAACAGGGATTCGGTGTCCGTAATATCCGCCCTGTCTTTAAGGCGCTCCAATTCATCAGCCCCTGCCAGAATTCTTGCAGCCGTAGGGATATATCTGCGCTTTAACCCATCCGGATACCCTGTGCCGTCAGACCACTCATTTAATGATCGGATAATCTGGGCCACATCTTCAAATCCCGGGCATTGATTCAACAATTGCGCTCCTTTGACCGGATATTGCACCATAAGCGTTTTGTCATAGGCAGTTGGCTCATTACACGCTGATTCGTTCCTCGCTGATTTGTTCCTCGTTTTTTTAAGTTTTCCCTCGGTCTGTTGTTTCTCTGCCTGCGCCTGCGTTTTATCATTTTGAGGCGGATCGGACAGGAAAAGAAGCCCGACTTCATGCAGCATAGCAGCTTTTCGAAGATCCTCCAACTTTTTTTCGTCATATCCCATTTCAGTAGCAATAAACGAGGCAATCCGGGCAACCCTTTCGCCATGGCCCTGGTTGGTTTCAACCCGGCGGCGAATCAGATTGTACAAAATTTGCCCAAAACCCTCCATATTCAGGGTCATATTTCCCTTAAACCCGGCCAGATTTTCTTTTAAACGCCGGCGTTCCCCGGTCATCTGCTGAATTTGTTTCAGGGCGGCATTCAGGCTATTTTTTTCTTCCATCAGCTCTGTTTTCAGTTGCTTTAACTCCAACTTGAAACGATCCAGGTAGTCAAAGGCCCTGGCAAGAGAGGATTCACCGGAATACAGCTTTTGCTCAATCTGATTTTTCTTAAGATAAATATCCGCCCGCAACCGGAATCCCCGTATAGAGACCGGCCATTCAACCGTTTCATCAAACCCTGCATCCATAAGATCCAGATGTGTTTTCTGATCTGTGTCCGGGGGAACAATGATGAAGAAGGCAGGTAAAAACCGAAACGACTTCTCTTTAAAGGCATCTAACCATTCCGTGGCTGTTGCCAGCCAGTTCGACCCTATAGAAAAGGGATCCATGAGAACAATATCCGGCCGCTGAGTTGCCACGGCAGACACCTCCGAACATGTCTCCAAGACAATCCCGGCGCCTTTTGAAAATTCGTCCTCCGGAAGCCGGGATCCAATATAAAGAATAGAAATCGGCGTACTATCCATCGGCGTACCATCCATCGGAGTGTTATCCATGGGCATAAGAAATTTGTTTATTCAGAGTAATCACGCGTCCACCATGCATCCCATCGGGTATCCATTATTTCTTCTGCCATCTGCTTTCCTGTACGGGTTTTCAGACGCCCCATTACAAAGGGCAACCAGTGTTCCGGAGAAGTTGCCCCCGTATCCGCAAGTTTTTTTAATTCCAGGATAAACGAAATCTGATCGGCATCATTCGCCAGCCGGGCCTCTATTGTCTCACCCTGGTTGAATTCATCAATCAGAGCCTGGATATCAGGTCCGAATGCCAGTTTCTCTGTCATGTGCCTGACGGCTTTGGTTTCATCCACTGTGTTGTATTTCTTATTTACATAGTTGTGGTCACCGATTCTGGCCTCGGGAACATCGTGAACCAATGCCATATTCATTAGCTTTTCGCTGTCAATGGTAGGTTCCAATTTTGACATGGTAAAACAAATAAAAGCTGTAGTAAAGCTATGCTCGGCAACGCTTTCTGAGCCTGAACCCAGGAATGCATATCCTGACCGATTTAGATCCTTCAGCATCCTGACCTCAAAAAGCAGGTCTGCAATCTTAGTCATTTTCTTTTCCATTTATAGTAATTAACGTAACAAATCTTGACTTTTTATAGAACAGGAGATTAAATAAAGTCAAGATTACAAAGGGATCAACGCATCAGGAGGAGCTCATGGCCGATAAAAAGACAAGCATTATACCCATATGGATTTTCATAACCTTTTTTCTCACATCAGTGGTACAGGCCGGAGAACAGATGCCTCAACCATTTGATATAACCGAGGATTCAGGCTTTTACTACACGATTCAAAAAGGAGACACCCTCTGGGATTTATCCCAAAAATTCTATGATTCCCAATGGGAATGGCCGGGATTGTGGGAAATGAACAAAGATATTAAAAATCCCCATTGGATCTACCCGGGCAATAAAATACGGGTCTATTTAAAACCCGCGGCCCGACAGCAGTACAGATCCGTTGAGGAAACATCTCAGCCCGAACCTGCCGCGCCCCCCCAAAAATTAGTACCCAAATATAACTATAATGCCATTGACCGGATCGGATTTATCAAAGAAAAAAAAGTCGACTCCCTGGGCACCATTATCCGTGAAAAAGACGGCAACCTGATGATGTCGGCCAATGATATCATTTATATCAAACCCACGGGCACCGCTGCACTGATACCCGGAGAGCGGTATCAGATATTCACGACAGAGTCTGTCAAAGAAAAATTTAACAAACAGGTCTTTAGGGGTATCAAACATAAAATTCAAGCAATAATTGAAGTCGTTGAGACCACTGGGCAATATGCCAAAGCCCTGATCAAAACCTCTTTCAGGGATGCCACAGTAGGCGACCAGATCATGGCCTTCTACCAACGGGACTCCATGCTGCCCGTTCAGGAAAACCCGGCTCCCATTGATGCGTTTATTATCTGTTCGGAAGACAATACCCTGATGGTCAATGACTATCGCATTGCCTTCATCAACAAGGGAAAAAAACATGATATACAGCCGGGACAGATGTACGACATTTTCCAGAGTCAGGAAAACAGGTCAGTATTTGACGGAGCTGATGCCATTGTACTGGATCCGCTTGATTCAGGCAGGCTTATTGTTCTTCACTCCGAAGATATCAGTGCAACTGTGATGATTCTTTCGTCCAAACGGGATATTCACCCCGGAGATATGGTGAATTAGACCAACTAAAGGCGCCTTTTTTTGCGGGCTTAGGGTATGATATGTCTGCAATGCCAACACCTCGGCGTTTCAGGATCAAGTCTGGTCCCAGGTCACCCGAAGTATTTCCTGGTAGGTAGTCTGGCCCTGAAGCATCTTTTTAATACCGCTGTCCCTGAGTGTGACCAACCCCTCTTCTGCTGCCTTATGCCGCAGATCGCCCAGACTGGCATCATTTGACGTCATCCGTTTTAAGGCTTCTGTGTAGGGAAGTATTTCATAAATCCCTGTACGTCCGCTGTATCCGGTATTTCTGCATTTGATGCAGCCCTTACCGTGTTTTAGCTGGAAAGGACCTTCTCCAGGAACTGAAAGCCCCAGATCGGCAAGTTCTGAAGCCTCCATTTCAAACGTCTGGATACAATGAGGGCATATCTTTCTAACCAGACGCTGGGCCACCACACCGGTCAGGGAAGAATGCACAAGATAAGGCGGGATCCCCAGATCCAAAAGACGAAAAATGGTGGATACGGCATCGTTGGTATGAAGGGTGGACAACACCAGGTGGCCTGTAAGCGCCGCCTGAACAGCAGCCTGGGCCGTCTCAAGATCCCTTATCTCACCAACCATGATGATATCCGGATCCTGACGTAGGATATTTCTGAGTACCGATCCAAAGGTCACATTTATAGCCGGCTGGACCCCGATCTGGTTAAACTCTTCGTGAATCATTTCTATGGGATCTTCAACGGTGGTAATATTAACCTCGGGAGAAGACAGCATGCGCAGACTGGAATAAAGTGTGGTGGATTTACCCGACCCTGTCGGACCTGTTACCAGCACAATGCCGAATGGCATAGTGATGAGTTTTTTATATTTTTCAAAATCATCTTTAAAAAACCCAAGCATTTCAAGGTCCTGGAACAAAATATCCGGATCCATAATCCTCATGACCACTTTTTCCCCAAAGGCCACGGGGATAGTGGACACCCGGATTTCAACTTCTGTATCATCCTTGGCCATTTTAATCCTGCCGTCCTGGGGCCGTCTCTTTTCCGCCATATCCAGCCCTGAGAGTGTTTTTATACGACTGATCACAGCATTGTGAAGCTTTTTGGGAAGTTTGTACACCGTATGCAATGCCCCGTCGATGCGCATCCGGACCAGACAGATTTCCCGCTTGGGCTCAATATGAATGTCAGAGGCTTTCTGGTCAAAGGAATAAGAAAACAGATGATTTACGGCATTGACAATGTGCTGGTCCGTGGACGGCAATTCATCCATGGAGGTCAGGCTGACAAATTGCTCAAGGTTGCCAAGGTCCACCCCTTTTTTGGCAAACAGATCTTCAGCCGCTGAAATGGAATATTGAAATCCGAAAAACTCATGAATGAGTTTTTGGATATCGGTTTTAGAGCTGACAATGGGTTTTACCTTTAATTTGGCCACCTGTTCCACATCGGAAATGGCTTCGTAATTAAAGGGATCGGGGGTGGCCACCACCAGTTTGCCCGCGTCCACTTTCAAGGGCAGCAGCAGATGTTTCAATGCAAAAGATTTGGAAATGGTCCCGGTCACCAGGTTCAGTTCCAGCTTCAGGGGATCAATCTTTTTATAAGGTATCTTCCAGGATCCGGCCAGTGTTCTATAAATCAAATCCTCATCAATGATTTTGGCAGGCTGATCCAGCCGGTTCAATTTTAATTGAAGAATCACATCGATAAATGAGATCCCCATCAACGCTTTTTTTCTGTCTGCACCGGTCATATCCTTAATACCGGACTTAGCCAAAAGCCTCTCTTTAATCTGCCTTTCACGGCGCAGCACATCCCTTGCCTGATCTGCAGAAATTAACCGTGCAGAAATCAGGGCCTGGCAGATGGACTTGGAACAAAATTGCTTGTCTGAAACAGAATGCATATAGACCCCTTATACGGGAAATAATTGATTAACACTTTATGATTTTATACGTACCCCAGGTTGGGATGTAAAGACCCTAAATCTATTCTGCCAAGCTTTTCCTTGACTTTTCAACCGGTGTCTGTACAGATAATCAGCTTTTATTCGCTATAGAGTTGTAGCTGAATTTCCATATTTAAGGGTGTCTTCAATGATTTACGTCAAACTATTACTCACCGCCTTTTTCTGGGGGGGTACCTTTATTGCCGGTAAGGGGATTTCTGAGACGGTTGATCCCTATTCCGCAGCATTTTTGAGATTTGCCATTGCCTCATTTTTTCTGGTCTTTTTGACCGTGAAAACCTACGGCAGGCTTCCTAAAATCAATGGCAGGCAGGCCGTATTACTATTTTTTTCAGGCCTGACCGGTATTTTTGCCTATAATATATTTTTTTTTACAGGTCTATCCCTCATCAACGCCAACAGAGCATCCCTGATTATTGCCACCAACCCGATATTTATCAGTCTGGCATCCGCTCTGCTCTTCAAGGAAAAACTGACCGGTTTAAAAATTTGCGGCCTTATCCTGTCGGTGTCCGGTGCGCTGATCATTATTTCCGGCGGAAACATGGCAGATATTTTTAAAACCGGAATCGGTGGCGGAGAACTGGCAATTTTCGGCTGCGTTTTTTCATGGGTATCCTATTCAATCTTAGGAAAACCTTTGATGAGGGATTTCTCCCCTCTGACATCGGTCTGCTATTCATCTTTGGCCGGTACCCTGATGCTTTTAGTCCCTGTCTTATCAAAGGGAAGTTTCATGAATATACCCGCGTACGGACTTCTGGAGTGGTCCAGTCTTTTTTATCTGGGATTTTTCGGAACTGTAGTCGGATTTTATTGGTATTACCAGGGCATCAATACCGTCGGCCCAATGAAATCAGGGGTTTTTATAAATTTTGTACCGGTATCCGCCCTAATTTTATCCTATTTTATTCTGGG
>PIVQ01001789.1 GCA_003354055.1 Desulfobacteraceae bacterium
TTGGATGTGATTTCCCTCTTCAATGACTTTCCAATGGAGAGGTGACAAGGAACAACAAGGCCTTAATTTCTAGTCCAGTAATAAGTCACCATCTCAATCCTGGTACTTGTAACACACTCGGCGGCGCGTGTGGAGTTTTTTGGACGCCTCAAATTGGATGCTGAAATCTTTCTGAGAAACGCACATTTTCTTGTTTGTGGAAGTTGTGGTTGATGTGAATAAGCAGACGCGAAGCTTTGCTGACACGTCGTTCACTTTTTGGAACACTCGTCCAATCCAGGAATCGCGACCTTTTTGGGAGTTCCGACCGCTGAGCCTCAGCCGGCTGGCGTTTCATTTTGCACCCAGACAGAAATTTGTTCCTTTCGTATCCACCTTGCCATTACCAAATTGTAAGAACCTGAACTCCCAACAGTTTGCGAGTTTAAGAGCCTGTTGTGGCGGTTGACTTATTAGTGGACAGGAAATTAACAATATCTATCGGGGATACGCTTTTTTTTGTACAAAAAACTCAAAATTTGAGATTTTACGAGACCCCACAATTTCCACTAAACCACCACCACCACCCCCGCTCCACCCAATGTGTCCTTCGAAAATTAAAACACTTACGTGTGTCCTGGCGAATCAATCAAAT
>PIVQ01001790.1 GCA_003354055.1 Desulfobacteraceae bacterium
GTTGCTTCCCAGCAGATCCTTATCCTCCGAGTTGGCATTATTATGATATCAATGTATTGAAAAAACACAAGAATTTGGTATGATTTTCTTTTTTGAACCGTGACAAAAATGAACATTTGTTTGAAATTAAGATAAGTATTTAATTTAATAGGAAATATCAGGATTTGTTACGTCAAGTGATCTATTATCATTACCTTTTAACGCATAGGACTACAGGTGTCGACCTCGAAGCGTAGCGTAGAGGTTGGCACCCTTGTTTAGCCTCGTGTTATCTATAATGTTTTAGTCAAACTCCCCTGTAAAACCCAGTATAATAACCATAATTGGTAAGAACAAGACCGATGCTACCGCACAATAAGCAAGTATATAAAGAAAATATTTACTGAGCCTGCCCCAATACCCTTATGGGGTAGAGCTGCTTTTGTAGGTCTCCTAAGGGAAATTCCTATTCGCTACCGTTTTGATTTTTAATAAGGTACCAAGAATCAATCTTAAGGTAGGTTTTCCCCTTCAGACAGCTTATGCCATTGCCGTCTTCCTGAATAATTTCATCAAATTCGATATCGAACACGCAAGTATCCACTCGCTCGTTACTGCTTTCAGGCCACGTCTTAAGAATCGGTCCATGTTCAGG
>PIVQ01001791.1 GCA_003354055.1 Desulfobacteraceae bacterium
AAAATAAAACTTAAACCTCGCTAATTCATTGACAGAATATGAAAAAAAGCATTTAATAACCCAAAAGGATTACTTTGTAACAATTTGTTAAATAAAGTATCCTTTTTTAGCTTTACAACAATGCTAAATAGTAAAAAACAGTGATAGAATTACACCGGTGTATTACTTATACTTTAAAAGCAATACTAAGTAACAGAGGTGCACCAAGTAAAGCAGCTTGTTATTAACGTTGTAAAAACGAAAGTCACTAAACTGTTTATTTTATGTCTATACTCTGAGCTGTTAGTTGTTATACCAATCTGCTTATATATGGGGTCTATTTAACGTTAAGAAAATTACGCTAGAACTAGGCAAAAATTTTGTATCTAGTTGTTCTAAATAAAAGATTTTTAACGACGTTATAGTGCAATTTAATTCGTTAAATTGATCAAAGATTTATGCAGTTTGGTATTACTAGCATATAAAGGAATGAGTGTTTAGTTAATCGTTTAATAGCTTGTATATAATGAATTCGTATTTAGCTTTTGTGTTTAAACCTAAGCTAAAAATGCAGTAAAATTTACTTTAAATAAAACGGTAAATAAATCAACTAAGTTAAGCGGCTTTGCCACTTGCATGATTTAACATACAAAA
>PIVQ01001792.1 GCA_003354055.1 Desulfobacteraceae bacterium
TGGCAAAGTACTTATGTGGCTAAAAGCGCAAGCACATAAGCATAATGCGGTTGTGGCAGGGTCGGTATTGGTTGTGCAAGGTGATAAAAAAGCGAATCGATTTTATTGGGTTAAACCCAGTGGAGATGTAAGTTATTACGATAAACGCCATTTATTTCGCCTAGGTAATGAAGGCGATTTTGTTGTCGCTGGGCAAGCGCGTAAAGTTTTTGAAATCAACGGTTTTAAATTATTGCCTCAGGTGTGTTACGACTTACGCTTTCCGGTATTTCAACGTAATAACAACGACTACGATGTAATGATAAACGTAGCAAATTGGCCTGCTGTGCGTCGCCATATTTGGGATACGTTACTCATGGCGCGTGCAATAGAGAACTTGTGCTACGTAGTGGGCGTGAATCGCGTAGGTGAAGACGGTAACGGTATTGCACATAACGGTGGTACAGCTGTATACGATTTTAAAGGCGGTACACTCGCAAAAGCGCAAGATAATACCGAGCAGCTAGTTACTATAACGCTTGAAAAAACGCCACTGGATGAGTTTAAAGCAGCGTTTCCTGCCTATTTAGACGCAGACCCTTTTACATTAATGTAGGGCGCGTTAATTTAGCGTCGAGCCAATAAAGTGTTAAA
>PIVQ01000933.1 GCA_003354055.1 Desulfobacteraceae bacterium
GTATACTTGCCATTTGGCTTACCTCATCTATTTGAATTTTAAGCCGCTGGGTTCCGGCTGTATTGGGAAAAATATAATCACCCATAAAAAGTTCGTCAAGGCTAATATCTATTGACAAACAAAACTATTGCAAATATAACCCCGCCCTATGACAAAAAGTAAACAAAATATAAGGAAATATACGTGAAAGACACCCTGGCCACCAAAGTGTTGCACCAGTTTTCAGAATCTTTAGGCACAGCCATTGATGCCAAAGATCCCTTTACCAGTCTCCACTCGGAAGAGGTGGCGGAAATCTCCCATGCCATTGCCCTGTCCATAGGCATTGATACCCGGGAGGCAGACCTCATCCATGTGGCCGGCCATCTTCATGATATCGGAAAAATCGGTGTGCCCGATGAAATCCTTAAAAAGAAAAAACCGCTCACAGACCTGGACTGGAAGTTTATCCGAAGGCATCCGGATATTGGTGCTGACATTCTCAGGCCCGTGGAAGCCCTGGCTGACAACGGCATCGTAGACATGGTCCGGCATCACCATGAGCGGTTTGACGGCAAAGGATATCCTTGCCGCTTAAAGGGGGAAGCCATTCCTTTGGGTGCAAGAATCATTGCCCTGGCAGATACCCTGTCTGCCATGCTGCAAAACAGGCCTTACCGTCCTGCAAGGGAATTTGAAGAAGCTGTCGCGGAGATTGTCAATTGCAGTGACACCCAGTTTGACCCCCGGGTTGTGGAGGCATTCCTAAAAATAAAGGAGGAGATTCGTTCTGTTTTAACCTATTTAAACCCGGATCCAACAGATCCTGTGGACGCAACTGGCCCGTCGAACCAGGCAATTCCGGCATAAGGTCATAAAATGGGATCTTTTATCATACTTCTTTTTTTGCCAGGGAATACACCCGCACAGGGTCTGATTTGCCTTTTACGCGGGTTGCAGGCATGGAAATAAAGGTGTATTGATCCTTAAGCCGGGTTTGCATCTCTTCACTGACAAGGATGTCGGTTCGAAACTCTTTGGTCAGCCCCTGAATTCTCGAGGCCATGTTGACCGTGTCTCCGATCAGTGAATAGGCGGATCGATAGGCACTGCCGATATTGGCTGCCAGGACCGGACCGGTATGGATGCCCACCCCGTGTGCGATGGGAGCAATACCCCGGTTTTCAAACCGCTTGTTAAGCAAATCAAGCCTGCCCCGCATTTCCAGGGCGGTTTGTACGGCCGCGGCTTCATGGCCGTCCCGTGCCACAGGCGCGCCGAACACCGCTTCCACCTCATCCCCGATGAACTGGAGAATCAGGCCGCCGTTCTTATCTATGGCCCTGGAAATCTCGTTAAAATATGAGTTGAGCATATAGATCAACTCCTTAGCCGGCGTCACGGCCACCAAGGGGGTGAAATTTCTCAGATCGGCAAATAAAATGGTGGCCTCTTTTCTTTCTCCATCCAGAGGTATCTTTCCGGTGAGGATCTCGTCCCTGATCCTTCGATCCACGTATTTGCCGAAGGTATCCTTGATCAACTCCCGCTCTACCAGCCCCTGATTCATGGCGTTGAGCATCTCTCCGGCAAACCCGACTTCATCGTTTGTCAGCACCGTTGCCTTTTGGGAAAAATCCCCTTTTTTCACATGGGCCATGACCCGGATAATCTCTGCCACCGGCCGTTTCAAATGGTGAAGTATTAAAACGGTAAAAAGAATGGCTATGACCATGAAAACAGCGCTTTCCATAACAATGGTCTCTTCAAGACGCTGGATCAGATTCAGCAGGGACATTTCATCCATCATCTGCATCTGCCGAAACCTATGGATGGTCAGATGGATAAAAGCCAGGGGAACCAGTGATACGGCAAAAATCAATGCAACAAACCTCACCCTGAGGCTGATGGATTTCACGCCCTGTACCGTGGACAGATCCCCTTTTGGAAAAAACAAAGGAATCCGGGTATGCTGAGACACATGCTCCACCCAGAAAAAGGCAAGCGTCACAGTGATCAGCCCACTGCCAAGGCCGACCCTAAGACCGCCCGGTGATCCAACGGCCCAGAACAGAAAAGACCCCAGAGTCCAGGCCACGGTATCCATAATAATAATAAAATAGGGTTCGTTAAGCACCCGGCGCCGGGCCTTTTCCAGCATGTCCGGATCTGTCGCATTTCCCAGGTGTTGGTTGGTCAGGGATTTTCGTATGGGTCTTTCATACCATATAATCAGAGCGGACATGATCACGGCACAGGTCATGCCGAAGGAAATATCCAGATAATATAACATGACCAGAACCTTTTCAGGGGCATCTCCCACCCGGTTCATAAAAAATATATTGGTCATCCAGTCCCCGAGGAGCAGGGCAAATGCATTGCCAATGATGACCTCGTTGGCAACGTAGAATTTATAAAATTTATTTTTAATCAATCTGGCCGGGTTCATAATTCCCGAATAATCGGCCAATCCCCCTGGTTTGTAAAGACTTTTTACAAAAACATTGACCTTGAGATCAAAGCCGTGTAATTTATCAGCCCATAATTTGTTGCGGAAATCCGGCCAACGGAACACGGTGAAATCCCGTGACGGTCCCGCCGCTGTAATCGGAAATATCTGATCTGCAATGCC
>PIVQ01000934.1 GCA_003354055.1 Desulfobacteraceae bacterium
TAGTTTTGAACAGCCTTTTTTTTCATAACCGAGTATGCCATTGTAAGCGGAAAGGTCTGCCTGACCAGAGGTCACGGCTTCCCTTCGCCATTGAAGAAACATGGCCGCGGGATTCAATTCTTTGGGACAGGTTGTGGTGCAAAGACCGCAGAGGCTGCACTCAAAGGCCAGTGGCCTTGCTGCTTCAGGATTCTTGGTATAGGCTGCGGCCAATTGGCCCGGCATACCGTGGGCGGTTAAAAAATTGCAGTGTTTTGCACAGGCCCCGCATTGGTCGCAGGATGTCGGGAGTTCCCGATCCGTTGACTCGGAAAAACGTTCGGCTATGGGAAAGGAATACTGGGCTGCGGTTTCTGCGTTTTTAAACATAGGGCTCCGATGGGCTTTTAAGGATCGGCTCCAAAATTACTTGATCTTTTGTTTTCAAAATACCTAGTTGGGGTCTTTTGTAAAAATACCCGTTTAAGGGGTTTTGGAAACAATTTAGATCAAGTTATTTTGTAACGATTCCTAAGTAACTTGCGAGTTTAAAGAAACCGAGGCTTGAAGTCAAAGTGATAGTTTTGATTAAATCAGTATTTACCTATAGGATATTTCTATATTCACGGGGATGATCATATGAAGCTTTTGGCAGATAATATCAGGATTACAAAGGCAAGTGTCCAGGATGCGCTGGATCGCAAAGATCCTGCGCCCATTCAGGACATGGTCCGGCAATGTGCAGCAGCAGGGGCTCAGGCCATTGACATTAATACCGGGCCTTTGAAAAAGGATCCTGAAACCGCCATGTCCTTTTTTGTCCGCGCCGTTCAGGCCGTGACCGATCTGCCACTGGTGATTGATACCACCAACCCGACTGCCATGGAAGCCGGCTTGGCAGCCGCATCCGACCCGGCCATTATCAACGGCATCTCCCTGGAACCGGCAAAGCTTGCAAAAATTTTGCCCCTGGCCAAAAAATATGATGCAGACCTGGTGGGATTCCTTCTCTCGCAGGACAGCCGGGTGCCCAGAGAAAACGATGAACGCTTTGAAATTGCCCTGGCATTAGCTGAAGCGGTTGAGTCCGCAGGGGTTCCTAAAGAACGCCTGATCCTGGATCCTGTGGTGCCGCCCCTGTCCTGGGATGACGGTCTTGCAAGAGCCCGGGATGTGGTGGAGACCATCCGAATGCTGCCGGATCTTCTGGGGTTCCCCGTCAGAACCATGGCCGGCCTGTCCAACCTGACCACAGGAGCCGCAGATAAGCATAAAAAAAACAGACTGGAAACCATATATCTCTCCATGCTGGCAGGGGCCGGTCTGGATTATCTGATGATGGATATTTTAAATCCCGAGGTGGTTGCCGCAGCCCGTGCTGCAGATACCATGGTCAACGGGGATATCTTTTCCTGGGCCGGGATCGGATAAAGGATAAACCGGGCACCCCGTTGCATCAGCCAGGGCAACTAATTGTTTGATTATATTCACAAAAGGAGGGACCATGGACTCATTCAAGTCATTGAAGGACCATGTTTATCAATATATTTCAGGAAAAATCAACGATGGCAGTCTTTTGCCTGAAACCAAAATCAATGAAAAGATGGTGGTGGATGACATGAATATCAGCAGGACCCCGGTCAGGGAGGCATTAATTCAACTGGCCACTGAAGGATACCTGCAGAATATTCCCAGAAGAGGATTCACTGTCAAAAGGGTGGATAAGAATAAGGCCAGGGAGGTCTACAGCTTACTGGGCGTTTTGGAAGGATTTGCCGCCAGCCTTTCTGTGGACGGGATCACCCGGGAGGATATTGATCAGCTCCGGCACTACTATGAGCAGATGGAAACAGCCATTGAAACCGATGACGTCAAATCCTATTACAACTATCAGAACAAATTTCACGATATCTATATACAAAAATCGGATAACCAGGAGCTCATCAAGGTGATCCAATTGCTTAAAAAAATTTTTATCCGTCAGACCTATACAAAGGAAAAGGAGGGAGACGGTTTGAAAAAGGTCCTCAAAACCACCAACCAGGAGCATAAAATTATTATTGATTTGTTTGAAGAAAGAAACGCAGCGAAATTGGAGCAGTTTCTCAGACACCACCACTGGAGCCCCGAACTCGCCTTTTATGACACGGTTTGATCATAACACACCCGTATAGCAGGCAATATAGCGCCTGCGGTCTTTGTCGAAAATTGATTTTATCAAAAGATATCCATTTCCCGGGAAAGTTGATTTAGCCCCCTGTCCGGGTACAAGCGGGTTCACTGCTAATGGCCACCTCAAATGTTAAGGATATACAAGTGAGTATTAATATTTCATTGACAGAGAAAATCAGATATATAATATATTGTATACAAATGTTTATTGTTTGTGAAACCATCACTATCTGCGTTGGTTTTCATAATTAAAGAAGGAATAAAGGAGATTAAAATGAAATTTTCAAGCACGATTACAGCTGCTGCACTTTTTGTCATCACCCTTTTTACGGTAACCGTTGGGCATGCAGGACCGGTCCGTCTCGGCATGACGCCTGAGCCCTATATGCCCTTCACACAGATCAACCAGGCCGGCGTCTGGGAAGGGTTTGAGGCGGATCTCACCCAGGCGGTTTTTGA
>PIVQ01001793.1 GCA_003354055.1 Desulfobacteraceae bacterium
GAAACCGTTATCAATGAATATCTTGCCCAATCAGCGGCCAATGTTGAAAGCCCATTGGAACGGCTCAGTTCAAGGGAACGAGAAATCCTTCAACTCGTCGTGGAAGGTAAATCCAGTTCTGAGATTGGCAGCGAATTGTTTATATCTCCTAAAACAGTGGAGACCTACAGAAGCAGGTTAATGCAGAAACTTGAAATTAAAAATCTGCCGTCTCTGGTTAAATTTGCCATCCAGCACGGGATGACATCAATCAAAATTTGACTTGAGATAATACAGCAAGGATATATCCCTATCGCCCAACATAAATATCTACCCACAACAAGTATACAATAACCAGGAGTGAACGGCGGAATGGAAATCGGTTTTTTAATGGATAATTTAAGGCAGATCGATCCGGTTTGGGAAACCACTGCCTATATCATGTATGAATGCAATCAACGCGGACATGCTGTTTATTTTTTAGAGCCCCACGATATCTATATTCGTAAGAATAATGTGGTTGCCAGAATGCGTCAGATAACCGTTGAACAAAATCTCTCCATTACTGCATACTGGGATGAATTGATCCAGTGCCTGGACAATGAAGAATTAATTTTTGAGACCGTAACAGATTTGGATGTGCTTTTTTTGCG
>PIVQ01000935.1 GCA_003354055.1 Desulfobacteraceae bacterium
CCCTCATTGAGGGATTTGAAACCTGATGAGTTGATACCTGAGTGATGAACAAAGACATCTTTTCCGCCGTCTTCTTGTTCGATAAATCCAAAACCTTTTGAGTCGTTAAACCATTTTACTGTACCGTTAGCCATGTTGGCAATCTCCTGATAATAAAAAATAAAGATAGTCGTTTCTAACTTTGGAGGTAAACCACATGTGAATGTTTGGAATAAGCACCTTCAGAAAGAAACATTTGCGTGTCACTTGTATCTACGCAATCTCCCAAATCATAGACTAAAATAAATTAATGTCAAGCATTAATCAGCAATTCTCAATATGAGATTTTATCGGGAAAGCGAGAACTACGAGAACAGCTGGAACGGCGAGAACAGTTATGGGTGAACATAGCGCGCCATTAATTGTTGCCCGGCAACACCTGCTTCCACTAATAATCTGTTAACCGAAGGTCCTCCACCTGCTGCTCTCGCTATCAATACCACCTTGGTCCCTCGAATCGATTAGGGTTTATGTGATTCTATATTGAGAATTGCTGAGCATTAATAAACGGTTTTGTTTTTATGTTATTTTTTTTGGAAAACCGTAAAGGTAAAGTCTGGGTGGTAATACATTTGCTTGCTATAAGGGTAGACAAAAAATGGTAACAATTCAATGGTTTGGCAAAATGCTGCAAAAAAAATACTATTGATTTGGTTTTTTGTCTGGACAAAAGCATTTGAGTTTGGTAAAAGATCTCCCTGTTTGCGCCTGTAGCTCAGCTGGATAGAGCAACGGACTTCTAATCCGTAGGCCACAGGTTCGAATCCTGTCAGGCGTACCACTTGCAAGCATAGAGCCGCAAGGCTTTCCAAAGGCACCTCGGTTAAACGATGGTGCCTTTTTTATTTTGGGGGGGACTATAGGGGGACATGAGGAAGTCTATTCTTTAAATAAAACTTTAAAACGAATGATGACTCTGACTCCGTCAATTAAGGTTCGAATCCTTATCAGCCAGCCACTTCAACAAAGAGGCTTTCAGTGATTATCACTTGAAAGCCTTTTTTGCGTCCAGGTGTAGTTTCCACCATTTTTTTATTCAAGCCAGCCTTGATATCAATACTAATAGACTTCGAATCCGTATGCCACAGATTCGAATCCTGTCAGGCGTGCCATTCGATATCAAGGCTCTTGGGGTCACCCTCAGGAGCTTTCTTGATTTTTTTTGGAGGGACTATAGAGGGACATATGGAAAACGAAGTTCGTGTGACCATTTATGCTCCAAAGTAAGTGGCGTATTATGTTTCATTTTGATTATTTAAAACTAAATTCACTAATCGGTTCTACCTTATCACAAGGGAATGAATAATATAAATATTCTTTATTGCCATTTAATTGAACATATTGAAGGACTAAGTCACAATTCTTTTCAAATTTAATGCCTTTGCCAGATAAGTATGCCTGTACCTCCTGGGAATGTGCTTTAGGGATAGCATGGTTGTTTGAAGCCTCTACAATATATGCTTTCCCTGGATCAAGTAATTGTTTGTCTAACTCACTGTTCAAATACCAAGTGGTTGGCCCAAACTCTCCTTTAGCCTCGATTTCGATTTGAACTAACCCCGCAGATCTGTTACCAACATTTGAAATCATAAAGGTAATATGGCTGTAGTCACTATCAAGAATTGAAATTTTCAAGTCTGCATGTTTTGGCTCTATAGCATCCTTAATTGGCGATGCAGCCCAAATAGAAATCCAGGTTAAAACAAACCCTGCCAGCAAAGTTCCAGTGCCTATAAATCGCAACCAGTTTTGGTACGCCCCACAATGATTACATTTTATAGCCTTATCTTTTATAGGCTGTATACAATCACGACACTCTTTCATAATATCAACCCTGTCGTTCTTTGTATTGTTTTTCATAGCTAATTTCTCTTTCTAAATTTTCAATTTTTAAGTCACTCATTATTTTTATAGGATCCCAATGTTCTTGGAATTTTTGTTTTATAATATGATATTTTTTACGGAATTGTTCAGTGATACTTTGAGCCTCCAATCCTAAGTTTGCATATCTTAACCGACGTTCGTCTATAAAATCCGCATCGGAAAAATGTCTTGAGAGATCATACAATGATTGCTTTTCATCTTTAATTTTGTTTGGGAGACTTAGTACTTTATACATCAAGTTGGGTGGAATAGAATTCCAGTTTACACTCAACGATTCGAAATCAAGATCGGGAGTCTGCACTTCAATCTTGGGTTCAGCATATGAATTGGATTGTCCATAATAAAAGCCATCATCCTTTGCCACAGCGGCACAGCATTTAACAAAATCATCAAGAATACAAACAATCCGAATGGCGAGAAAGGTAGCATCTTTTTTTCGATTTCTTTTCTCCATCCACCACTCCCTCCAGGTTGCTAATACCCCACCAACGATAACCCCAATAAGTCCAACCCAAATTTTCTCCATGAACTCTCCTATTCAAATATAAAATTTTGTTTTCCAAAATATCGGTGCGTGTCAAGCAAGTTGTCGCCTTTGTTAAAATATTGTCTAATATTCCCGCCCAATTTTCTCATGGCCTCCGACGAGTAATTGAGGCCCATTCTCAGCCATGAGAAAATTGA
>PIVQ01000936.1 GCA_003354055.1 Desulfobacteraceae bacterium
TCAGCCTGTTGCAGGCTTTTCATAGGCAAGAGCGGCCGGGAAACATGTCTTGACTGATATCCTCCCCGGCTGTTCCTGTCATCATTGGAAGTACCCGCCTAAACGTGGCCGTAATAATCCCTGTGAACGGTTACGGAATAGGCATAATCCAAAATGGTACCCCAGGAAAATACCGGCAGGTCAACCCGTTGCTGGATGGCCCTGGCAAAGGGCTGCATCCCGGTACATTCCAGCATGATGGCCCCTATGTTTGGATTCTCTTGCGTAAAATTTACGCAGGCATCCACCATCTGCTGTTCCTGAACTTCGTAAATGGCTTCCGGGCGTTTCGGCCGGACTTCCCAACTCCAGAGCTTGTCCAGTTCCGTGCAACCGTAATCATCGCTGGCGCCGGCAATCACATAGTTGCTTCCAGGCGTGATACCCACTTTTGAAAGATGGGTATCCGTGAGGAACTGCCGCTGGTAACAGAGGATGCCCACATCTTTTTTCGGTCCGATGGTCTGCTGGATAAAGGGGACCTGGAGCAGGCTGGACATGAAAACCGGGATATCAACGGCATCAGCCACTTCGGGCTGGAAATAGGCAAAATAGCCGCATTCCGCTGCAATGGCCCGGCAGCCCATGCGTTCCAATTTTTTAGCGGCTTTCAGGATGGGGTCCAGGCAGGGGGATTTGTCTTCGTGCCAGAGCAATTGCTTGATATCAATGCCTTCCACAATCTCATACTGGATGGGATAGGGAAAGGCAGAGGCGTTCCTTACATCACCTGGAAATCCCGGGTAGACATCGTCCAGGATCATAATACCGATGCCCATGCCGTAGCAGGAGTGGTTTTTCCGGGTAAAGATTTGACGGATACCGGTATCTCTTTGCTGATGATACATAAGACCTCCTATTTCCAGGCCGCCTGCATGCGGTCCAGTTCAGTTATAATGGCATCTGCCAGGGGAGCCGGTCTGTGTTGCATCTTTACCAGGGTCAGTTCCTGGAGGCGCTGCTCCATTTTCTTTGATCCGCCCGATTCCCAGTTTTCAAAGATCTGGCGTTCAAACAACTCTGAGTATTTTACCTTTTTGAAATTGGCCATGGTGTGGGGATCCGACAGGTAATGGCCACCGGGACCCACCCGTTCGATGACATCCAGGGCCAGGGTTTCTGTGTTCACGGGTATCCCTTTCATATAGTGCTTTACCGAGGTGACGATGTCGTTGACCAGGACCATGAACTCAGGTGAAACCAGATTGCCGTGGTCCATCCAGGAGGAGCAGTCATGGATAAGTCCGGAACCGATGGCAGCGGAACTCAGGGTCTGGAATGCGGCTTCGGCACCGGCCTGGGCATCGCAGAACTTGGCATCTGTAGCACCGGCCGTACCGAAAAAGGGCAGGCCGTAATGCTGGGCCATCTGGGCCAGTGCGCCGGTCATGAGGCTGAGTTCGCAGGCCCCGTATGAGAAGATGGAGGTTTTCATATCCATGATCGTGGTAAAGGCGCCGTAAATAAAGGGGGCTCCCGGATTTTTGAGCTGATGGATCACAAGACCGCTTAAAGATTCCGCACTTCCCTGAACAATGGTGCCGGCAAAGGTGGCCGGCGCAGAACCGCAGGCCTGGGGCGCGGGAAAGTTGATCAGGGGAATGCCCTTTTCAGCGCAGAACAAGACTTTGTCCACAGCAGGATCATAATAGACCAGGGGGGAGATGGGCTCTGAGTAATGGACAATGGTGGGGGCCTGATCGAATTTTTCTTTGCCTCCGCAGAGCAGCAGGGCCATTTCATAGATATCTTTGGTGGAGTTGGTATCCTTGCTGCAGAAGACCAGGGGTTTCTCGCAGAACTGCATCGTGTTTCTGGCCACCACCCGGTCGGCAATGTCCGGAGGCATATCTTCGGCCATACCGATGGTCATGCACCAGTCAAAGCCGGGTAGGGCATCACAGAGGGCTGCTGTGGTTTCCACATGGTGGCTTTCAAAGCGGCTGCGCCTGTGGGTGGCAGGATCCATATAGTCGATACAGTCCAGGCTTGGGCCGAAGTAGGATTTGTCCCGCTCCAGAACCACGCTGCGCTCCCCGGTCCGTTTGCCAAGAACAATCCTGGACGGGGCCTTGCGGATGGCATCTTCCACCATCCATGAGGGGATCCTTACCCGGTCCCCGTCCACCCGTGCCCCTGCGGATGCCAGAAGTTCTATGGCTTCAGGATGGGTGATCTTGATACCGGTTCTTTCCAGGACTTCCAGGGTGGCCATGTGAATCTGTTTGATCTGGTCATCATTGATCACCTGGAGTTTTGGCTTAAAGTTCAATTCGTCTGTATGCATACCCATAATTTTTCTCCTTGTCAGTGTGAATGGCGTTTAAAGGGGCAGCCAGGTGCCCAGGTTTTTTTTCTTTGCCAGGTCAAAAATCAGAGGGCAGACCGCCATGTCTTCCATGGCAAGGCCCAAATTGGCGGCAAAAGTCCTCTCGGTTTGGGTTTCTCGGCCTTTTTTGGCGCCTGTGACAAGCTCGCCAAGCTCCGCATATACGGGGGGGCAGTCAATAAAAAAGCCAACATGGTCTTTGTAATGGTTGTACTGGGAAAGGTTGTCCGTGGTCCA
>PIVQ01001794.1 GCA_003354055.1 Desulfobacteraceae bacterium
TGTTTAAACATCAATGGGTAATGATGCTCATCGGTCTGTTTTTAAGTGTTGCCACCTTAATGGCCGGTATCGGTTTATTATCCCTTTCGGGGTGGTTTTTATCGGCAACTGCCGTGGCCGGGTTAACCCTTGCAACCGCACAGGTGTTTAACTATTTCACACCCGGCAGTGGCGTACGCTTTTTCTCTATTGTACGAATTACAAGCCGATACGGTGAGCGTCTGGCCACCCATGAAGCAACGTTTAAGCTGCTCACCCAGCTTCGTGTATGGGCGTGGCGTAAGGTGTTACCGCTCAGTGCGCGTAATATGCAAGGGTTACGGCAAGGGGAACTGCTTAATCGTTTAGTGGCTGATATCGATACCTTGGATCACCTTTATTTGCGGTTGCTGACACCCATGATATCGGCACTATTATTGATTTGCGGGTTGTTTTTATTTGTTGCGTGGATAGATGTCAACTTAGCGCTGATTCTGTGCGTCAGCCTGTTATTGATTTGGCTGATCCTGCCATGGATTTTCTACTTCCTTGGCCGAAAACCAGGTATAAAACTGATCGAAAGCAAAAGAGTATTACGCATCCGGATATTGGAGTTTGTGCAAGGGTTAGCAGAAATTTCCCTGTTTGGTGC
>PIVQ01000190.1 GCA_003354055.1 Desulfobacteraceae bacterium
AGCCGGTTACCCGGCATTATCCGGGAAGCCATGATGATGGTGGGAGGAATCTTATTAATCCTAGGGGTTTCCCTGGCCTTTACCAACTTCCTCATTGATGCCGAAGCCCCCATGAAATTGTTCCAGCTCTGCCAGACCTATGTGTCCAGCAAACTTGTATTTCTCATCCTGCTCAATATTTTCCTGCTGGTCCTCGGCGCCATGCTGGATATCTTCTCAGCGATTATCATCATGGTGCCCCTGATGCTGCCCGTTGCCCTGGAGTACGGAGTTCATCCGGTCCACCTTGGCATCATCTTTTTAGCCAATATGCAGATCGGATATTTTACCCCGCCCGTTGGCATGAATCTCTTCATTGCAGGCTATCGTTTCAACAAACCCATTGTTGAGATTTACCGGGCCACCATTCCCTTTATGCTGGTGTTGCTGTTGTCCGTCCTGATCATCACCTATTGGCCGGCCTTAAGCCTGTTTTTAATTTCCTGACCTGCTGATCCGGGAGGTGTTGCATGTCGAAAACTTCTGTTGATACCAATAAGACCCTGAATGCCCTGGTCCGTAGAGAGGAACAATACAGAAGCATCTTTGAAAACACCAGGGCCGGTACTATTATTTCCGAGGCAGACATGACCATTTCTCTGGCAAATGATGAATTTGCCCGTATGACCGGGTATTGCCGGTCAGATATTGAGGGAAAGATGAAATGGACCCAGGTGGTGGCGTTGCCCGAAGACCGGGAAAAGATGATCCGATTTCACCGCAACCGCAGGCAATCCCGGGACAAGGCCCCCAGAAACTACGAATTCACCCTCACCGATAAAGAGAACCGTCATAAAAACATCCTGGCCCGGGTGGATGTAATTCAGGGAACTGATAAAAGCGTGGGCTCATTTATCGACATCACCCCCATGGTCCGGGCCCAGCAGGAGGTCCGTGAAAATGAATCGAGGCTCAGGGGGATTCTGGAGGCCTTTGAGGGATTTATCTATATTTGCGGTCAAAACTACCGGGTCACCTATGTCAACAAGAACCTTGCCCCCATCACCGGCAGTCCCGGATCAAACCTGCCCTGTCATAAAAAAATTTTCAATTCAGACATCCCCTGTTCCTGGTGCCCCCTTGAGACAGTCTATACAGGGCAAACCGTGAAACAGGAGATTCAATGCCGAGAGACCGGCAGGTGGTATTACGCTGTCAGTACCCCCATCTTTGGTCCGAAAAACTATGTGCTCCGCCAGCAGACCGTTCTCATTGACATCCATGAACGCAAACAGGCTGAAGTTGAAATAAAGGCCCGGGAGGCTGTTCTTCACAGGGAAAACAAAAAGCTTCGGGCTGCCATACGGGACCGGTCCGAATTTTGCGGCATTGTGGGCAAAAGCCGGGCCATGTTAGAAGTTTATGAACTCATTCTCAGGGCGGGCATGACGGATGTAAATGTCATTGTTTACGGGGAGTCCGGAACCGGTAAGGAACTTGTGGCCCGGGCGATTCATGAGATGAGCGACCGGAACGGCAACCGGTTTGTGCCGGTTCATTGCGGTGCCATCCCGCCCAATCTCATGGAAAGTGAATTTTTCGGTGTCAGAAAAGGCGCCTTTACCGGGGCATCGCAAAACCGGGCAGGTCTTCTGGACCTGGCACATGACGGCACCCTGTTTCTGGATGAACTGGGAGAACTGGATATCAATTTTCAGGTTACCTTGTTACGGGTCCTGGAGGGGGCAGGCTATATGCGGGTGGGGGGACGGCAGATCAGGGAACCGGACATCCGCTTTGTTGCCGCAACCAACCAGGATCTGAACGAGCAGGTCAATAAGGGGACCATGCGGGAGGATTTTTTTTACAGAATTCATATCCTGCCGATTTATCTGCCGCCCCTGCGGGAACGAAAAGAGGATATTCCCCTTCTGGTGAGCCACTTTCTTGAAAAGCACCACGCCCAAACCAGGCAACTGCCCGCCCATGTCATGGAAACCCTGCAGGCCCATGACTGGCCCGGGAACGTTCGGGAACTGGAAAATTCCCTCCAACGGTATATAAACCTGGGAAACCTGGAATTTTTAAGAGCCGGAACAACTCAGGATCAAGCTCATTCTTCCCAAAATCGAGTGCTTGGAGAGCAAAGCAACACCCCGCTCAAAGAGGCGATGAACCGATTTGAAAAAGCCTACATTACCCGGATCCTGGATCAACACCAATGGAATAGAAAAACAACGGCAAAGGCGCTGTCCATTGGCCGCAAAACCCTGTACACAAAGATGACGCAGTTGGAGATACAAAAACCGGGTCAACTATGACCCGTCGGGTCGCTTGCTACCCGTTTGCCAAAACAGAGCCCAGCCAACCAGATCCGGGACTGACCTTCTGAATACGGGTCAATTCTGACCCGTATTTTTAAAAGAATAAAAGACTCATCCTCCAAATAACAGCAAAGCGAACTTAACCCATTGATAATCTTCATATTCTATACCCTGGCATGAAAAGTGTTATTACAAGGGTATCGCCAATTTAAATCTTACGGAGGAGCCATGCCCGAAGAATCCTGCACAGCCTTATCATCTGAAGACAAATCCCGTTTCAGCACTCTGAACGAAGAGAACCTTGATTTTCTCATGAACCGTTACAACAGGGTCAACCGGTGGGTTATCGCCGATATGATCCGCCGCAGTGCCTACCATTATCCGGACAAGGCGGCCCTGATTTTCAAAGACAGATCCCTGACCTATGCGCAGCTGGAAGCGGAAAGCAACCGGGTGGCCAATGCTCTGATTGACATGGGGGTAAAAAAATATGATCGCGTTGCGATCCTGGCACACAATACCATTGATCATGTCCTGGTCTGGCTCGGCTGCTGTAAAATCGGAGCGGTTTATCTGGCCATCAACTATCTTCTCAAAGGTAAGGATGTCACCTATTGTATCGATCATTCCGAAAGTCGTGTGTTTATTGTGGAAGATGCGCTTTATGAGCTGGTGGAGGATGTGCTGGACGATATGGGTACGGTCCAATCCTTTATCTGGTCGGATGATATGGCGGGTAAGCCCTCTGTCAATGACCGGTTCAGGGATTTCAAAACCTGGTACAAGGCCTATCCTGCGACCGAACCCCATGCCCGGCTCCGTATTGAAGAGCCCTGCCAGATGACCTATACCAGCGGAACCGAATCCCTTCCCAAGGGCGTCATCATCAGCAACCAGGCCCTGATAGCCCAGTATATGGGCGCCATTATCGACGGAAATTATTCAGCTGATGATATTAACGTCAATGCCCTGCCCATCTACCATTGTGCCCAGAGGGATGTGTTCATGAATCCCATGTTCTGGCTGGGAGGAACCAATATCCTGGTAACCCCGGATATCGAAGAGATTCTCAAAACCATAGACCGATACAGGGCCTCCATGTTTTTTGCCCCGCCCACGGTATGGATCGGCCTGCTGCGCCATCCGGATTTTGACCGTTATGATCTGTCCTGTTTGAAAAAATGTTACTACGGCGCCTCCATCATGCCGGTGGAAGTACTCAAGGAGATCCTGGAACGGCTGCCCGGCGCAGGGGTGTATAATTATTACGGCCAGACAGAGCTTGCCCCCTACCACACCATTTTAAAGGCCGAAGATGCCATGGAGAAACTGGGATCCGCAGGTATGGCAGGACTGAACATGGAAACACGCCTGGAAGATGAGGCCGGGAATCCCGTTATGGAACAGAACCAGCCCGGAGAAATCTGCGGCAAAGGCCCCCACGCCATGACCATGTACTTTAAAGAGCCGGATAAAACCGAGACCGCCATGAAAGGCGGGTGGTTTCATTCAGGAGATATCGGTATCCAGGATGAGGACCGCTATATTTGTGTGGTGGACCGGAAAAAAGACATGATCAAAACCGGCGGGGAGAATGTTTCCACCCGGGAGGTGGAAGAAGCCATTTACCTGGACAAGCGGGTGGAGGAAACCGCAGTTATCGGGCTGTCACATGAAAAATGGATGGAAGCAGTGGCTGCCGTGGTCGTGCCCCGGCAGGGGGAGACCATTGAGGAACAGGACATCATTGATCTTTGCAAGGCAAACCTGGCCCCGTTCAAGGTTCCCAAAAAAGTTATTATCGCAGGTGCTCTGCCTAAAACTCCCACAGGCAAGATTTTAAAACGGGATATGAGAGAAGAGTACAAACATCTGTTTTCTTAAGGCCTGTAAAAAAAATTTCAAACCATATTATCATGGTTTTCCCATTGTTTAATATCTCTTTGGGAAGACTATGGTGATGCGGTGACATCTCTTATTTCCTGATCCACCTGGCCAGCCTTGCCAATCAGGGCATTGATATGATCCACGTAGACTTTATTACGACAGGGCTTTGACAGGTGGTCAATCAATGGATCCTTCTGCTTCAGGGCTTCAATGGATTCAAGGAACTCGATATTTCCTGAAATAAAGAGAATCGGAACCGCCGTATCTGTCTTCCTGATATAATGGTATACGTCCATGCCGGTCATTCCCCCTGGCAGAATATAGTCCAGGCTGACACAATCATAGGTGTTCTCGTCAAAAAGCCGGGTGGCCTGGGCCCCCTCCGACGCAATATCTACCAGGTGCCCGCAGGGGGCCTGGTTCAGGATTCTCTCCTGTATTTCTGAAATTGCAGGTTCGTCTTCCACAAGAAGTATGGACTTTCCGACATGCAGCCGGGTCTCCATGAGGTCGGATTTTTCTTTCTGGGTCAACTCCTTTTCAATAGCAGGCATGCAGATCCTGAATGTTGTTCCGGAGTTGATCTGCGACACCACATGGATACTCCCGTTGTGCTGTTCAATATACTTTTTAACATTGGCCATTCCATAACCGGTTCCCTTAATGTCATCATCATAGGCATTGATAAAATCACGGCTGCCCTTCAGGGTAAAGGAAGGATCGTAGATCCGGGACAGATGCTCCTTGGGAATACCGCACCCGTTATCCTCGACTTCAAAGCAGATCTGTTCGTCATAAAGATAGGATCGACAGACAATACTTGGGACTGCCTGCTTACACACGGCATGTATGGCATTCTGCAGCAGGTTTACCAGGGTATGCTCTATCATTCCCTGGTCGGCAAACAACTCCGGCAAACCGCCTTGAATTTCCACAGCAATGTGAAGGCCGTCGGAATCCTTCTTCATCAGGTCGACCACACGTTCGATTTTTTCGTTGATATCAAAAAAGACCTGTCTGGGTTCCTGATCCTTGGCAAAGGCCACCAGATTTTTGGTTAAATTCTTTCCCCTGATCGTCTGGTCAAAGATCAACTCTAACCGTTCCTGAATCTCCTGATCATGGCAATCGTACAAAAGCAACTCTGCGTTCCCCATGATAACACCAAGAACGTTGTTGAAGTCATGGGCCATTTTCCCGGCAATCTGACCGACAAGGGCATATTTTTTCTGCTCTGCCACCAGTTTCCGAATGCGTTCCTTTTCTATTTCCTCCTGGTGCCTCCGCTCAATGTCTTTTTTCAGACTGAGATTGGCACTCTTCAATTCAGCAGACTGTTTTTCCAGTCGCCTGAACATATCATCCAATGTAAAAACAAGCACACCGATTTCATCCACCCCTGTCGGCAGGACGCGTGTTGAATCATCGCCCGTCTTAAACATCTGTTCCGCATGGGTCTTTAACTTTTTAACAGGACGAAATACGGTCCTGTGTAAAAACGCAAGCATCAATAGAATCGCACCCAGACCGGCCAGAAAAATTGAGACCAAAGACGACTTCAGGGTTGCCTGCCCCCTGGCACTTATCTTTTTGGGAATCCTAGATTCTATAAAAAAAGCCGTCTCTCCCCGGATATCAGGGACAGGCTCATATATGACAAGAACATCTTCATTGGGGTCAGACAGGATCAGGTATGGCTGACGCTCTAAAAACCGGTCGGCAATCTCCTGAGCTTTAACAGAATGCCTTAAAATCAACTCAAACGTAACCTGGGTCTGGTCTGTCAGTGTCGCTTGCATGGCACTACCTAAAAACCTGCCCATCATAATCGTCCCGACAACCGGGCCCTTATTGTGATTGGTAATGATAGGCCTTGAGGCGATAATCATAGGGCCTTTTTCAGTCATAAAAATACCGGAAACCCCTGCGCCCGACAGGTCCTTTCCCTTGATATCATAGCTGAGAAAAGGACTTTCCTTCGAATGCAGCACATTGGCAAACGAAACCAGAGAAATTGGCTTTTCGGTTGCAAGGTCGATAATTTTTCCATATACGACCTTGCCTTCCAAGGTAAGCAGATAGATAAGATTAAGGCTGTTATCCGTGAACGAGCTTATGGGAAGGTTATCGTCTATGTAGGTTCCGGAACCGGTCCGGATGAAGTCATAGGTTTCATCCCAGGCGGACCAGTCATGCAACAGGGAATCCAGGTGGTGCCTCTCTCTATCAATGGCCTGGCGCACCCGTTTGGAATTTTTAACCGCCTCTTCCTGCTCGATTGTCACAAAACTGGGAAGAATAATATATTGATGGATGGCCAGATGTAACAGGCCGAAGAAAAAGAAAAAAAGCACCAGAACAAGGACGATTTTTGTCCGTATCGCCATATTAATCCCCACCTCATGATATGCTAGAATATGCTTTATCGGAGAATAGTAACATAAAACACTTAAAAATACACGAAGTGGTTTTAATCAGCGGGAAGGCCCAGCGGATAATGCCCAGCGGGTAGGGCTCCCCATCAGCCTTTATTCAGATGATGATCGTAAATTGTGATCACGGCATCGGCCATTCCTCTGAACATCTCTTCCTCCACGGTCTGGGAGCGTTCCTGAAGGGTGAGGCGGTGCATGACCTGGCGCATGGCCACATAGGTTTCCTGGAGGCTCTGACTTTCCTCGCCTGAAATCAGACCTTCCACACTCAGGCCTTCCACAAGGCGGATATTGTCGGTCCAGACCACTACATCGGAAAACTCCCTGGCATGGCTGAGGACCAGGTATTGCACAAGGAACTCAATATCCACGATGCCCCCCCGGCCCTGCTTGAGGTCAAAAATTCCGGGCTCATGCTTGAGCCGCTGTTTCCGCATTTTCTCCCGCATCTCACGGACCTGGGTTCTCAGGATTTTGGGATCTCTTTCTTTCATCAGCACCTTTTCCCGGATCACATCAAAGCGTTTAAACAAGGCCGGATCTCCGGCTACCGGTCTTGCCCGGATCAAGGCCTGGTGCTCCCAGGTCCATGCCTGGTTTTCCAGATAGTCCTCAAACGCCTCCATATGGGAAACAATCATACCGGAATCCCCGCCCGGCCTCAGCCGCATATCTGCCCCGTACAGGGTACCGGCGGAGGTGTGCATGGTCAGGGCATGGATGATGCGCTGGCCCAGGTTTGCGTAGAACCGGGCTGTTTCGATAGACCGGGGACCGCCCTGGGTATAGCCCGGGGCTGCCTCATAAAGAAAGACCAGATCCAGGTCTGATTTATATCCCATTTCAAGCCCCCCCACCTTTCCGTAGGCAACAATGGCAAACCCGCACCCCCGTGAGTTCTCTGCGGCAACCCCCTCGGGCCACCCGTATTTTTGTGTCACGATATCCCAGGCGGATTCAACCACCTGGGCAAGGATGGTTTCTGCAATAGAGGTCAGGTGATCACTGACTTTCATAAGGGGATAATTGCCGCTCACATCTGCCGCAGCAACACGCAGGGTATTAATCTGGCGAAAAATGTTCAGCTCTTCCAGTAAAAACTCCAGGTCGCCTTTGGGTGTTCGGGCCATGCGCCGGCTCATCTCGGTTTCCAGAGACTTCCGCTTGGGCGGAGAATACAAGGTCGCCGGATGCATGAGTTCATCTAAAAGAACCGGGTGTTGACTCAGAAAAGAGAGGATCCAGGGACTTTTCCGGGCCAGTACGATCAGGGTATCCAAAGCGCCCTGATTTTCCAGAAGAAGGGATAGATAACAGGTCCGGCGCTCAATGGTGATAACCAGATCAATTAGTTTGTTTAGGACATTTTCCGCGTCTGATGCCCGGCCTGCTTTTTTGACCAGTCTGGGCACCAGTCTGGCCAATTTTTTTCTACCGTTTGGAGAAAGCCGCTGAGTATTG
This sequence comes from Desulfobacteraceae bacterium, assembly GCA_003354055.1. Next base: position 8,087 of record PIVQ01000190.1, read on the forward strand.
GGGTGGGACGCTAAAGACCTCAACAGGGACAATACCTTTTCAGGATCCTCGTATCCTGCAATGGAAATGGATTCTGCCAGAAACTGGGGATCATTGATATTGGTCCAGATCCGGGTCAGATCCTGATTTTTAGTTTCCTCATCCTCCTCTCCCCCCACGAGAAGCTGGGAAAAATGATTGTGGACAAGAGTCGTCACCCAGGACAGTTCCTGAAAAAATTCAGCAAAAGAAGCATACCCCATGGACAGGGCAAGGATTTCTCGCGGAACAGGGTCCTCAGGAATATCATGGGTCTGACGGTCCTGGTACTCCTGCAGCCTGTTTTCCACAAGCCTCAGGAAACGATAGGCATTTTTAAGATCTTCACAGGCTTTTTCATTGATACATTCATACGTCACAAGCAAATCCAGCACCCGCAAAATAGACCTTTCCTGAAGGGCAGGCTCCACCCCGCCCCTTATCAGCTGGAATAATTGTCCGAAAAACTCGATTTCCCGAATCCCACCGGCCCCCAGCTTGATATTGTCCTTTAATTTTGCGCTCTTGACCTGAAGGGATATCCGCTGCTTCATATCTCTGAAAGAATCAAAGGATCCATAGTCGAAATACCGGCGGTAGATAAAGGGTCTCAAGGTGCCCAGAAGTCCCCGGCCCGCATCCAGGCCCCCGGCCACAGGACTGGCCTTGATCATGGCATACCGCTCCCATTCCCGGCCCTGAGCCTCATAGTAATTCTCAAAGGCTGCAGCACTCATAACCAGGGGACCGCTGTCCCCAAAAGGCCGAAGCCTGGTATCCACCCGAAAAAAATGAACCCCGCTTGCCGCTGCAAACAATTTGATAAATTCCCGGCAGAGTTTTGTGAAAAATTCATCATTGGAAATGGGATTATCCCCTGTGGTATAGCCTTCTTCTGTAAACACAAAAATAAGGTCAATATCAGATGAAAAATTCAGCTCTCCTGCCCCCAGCTTCCCCATACCCAGAACAATGATCTGCTGAAAATTGCCATTTGCATCGGTTGGGGTGCCCCAGCGTTTGCACAGAGTGCGATACAAATAGTCAACCCCGAAAGAGATGCAGGTCCTGGCCAGGTTTGACAGATCCGTCATGGTCTCTTCAAGCTCAGCTGTGCAGGTAAGATCCCGCCAGGCAATCCGTACCGCTTCGTAGACTTTAAACCGGACAAGCCCTTCCTTCACCCCGGCAAACTCCGGATCATCATCAATGGCGCAGGCCAGCTTGTTTTCCAGGGTATGGTCAGAGTAACTGCGACGCAAATCCCGGTTTTCCAGCATCTTCCCAAGCATCCCGGGGGTACGTGTGAGGTGGGTGGCGATGAACTCGCTGTAGAGCATGACCTTTATAAAATCATCGGAGGGCAAAAATGCGTCTTCCACCTGAACGTTGACGGAATCCAATGCCGAATAAAAGGCGTCCAACCGCTGGGAGAGCAGGGCGGTAAGGTCCTGGGAAAGGGCGGGGAAAACATTTTCAATCTGATCAGCTATGGCGTCAGGAATCATGGGATACCTAAATGTTGGGTAAACTTGGGATAAAACCAGCTTGTTTCAATTCAAGTCGGTCATATTGTAAGATAACACAGTATAAAGAATGATATTAACCCGAGTATTATACCAAAATCAATTAATAACCCGTGAACAGGCATTTTCTTCAAGGGAGAGGTTACAGGTCCAGTGCTATGACAAGGTGATCCTTGAATCCCATGGATCCGCCATCCCGAATGGATTTTATCTTTGTCATTTTCCGTTCCGCAGGGATATCCCTGTCCTGATAATGATAGGTCATGGGAAGGACATCCCCCTGCCTGAGGCATTCCAGGGCCTGAGATCCCTGCTTGACCACCACAAACATGGGTTCTACTTCAGTTGTCCTAAGTTTGAACTGGAAAAAAATTCTTGGATCTTCCAATTGAAATTCAGCACTAAAGTACTGCTGATCCGAAATTCGGACAGGGGTGGCGCCCCATTTTCTAACGGTTCCCATGGTTATTCCTTTTCAGGTATATAGTGATTGTCAAAAAAATATTCCGAAAACCATCAACGGATATCACAATCACCAAAAGGCAAATCAATTGTAATATTAAAATCTTCCAACCTTAAACGGTAGAAAAAAACTCTATGATTTCGGAACACATTTTTGTGATTTGCTGTAGCTTTTATTTGCTGGCATACCCGATACTCCCTATCATTTTCCGTGCCACACCTGTTGGGGGTGATTTTCCGTCAATTCACAAACAAACAGGTACATGCCATTTTAAAATAACGATATTTCCGCTGCCACATAGTTTTATTTCACCACTTAGGTTGTATATTGCAGATTACAACACCGGTTATATCTTACAGACTACGACGTCATAACAAGCCACATCTCCTATGCATTAAAACGCATAGTCTATCATTTTTATGCAGCCCCGGGCATGCAAGGGTTGCTAATTGGTACCCTTTTGTGGTATTGGAACAGGTTCGATTTGTATGAATACTAAAGAGTTTATATACCAACAACGCGCAGACAGGTGTAAATCGAAATGAAAGCATTATTAGCCCTGGAAGATGGCAGAACATTTCCCTGCAATAGTTTTACAGGACAGGGGGAGGCCTCAGGTGAAGTGGTCTTCAACACCA
>PIVQ01000191.1 GCA_003354055.1 Desulfobacteraceae bacterium
GATTCAACCTCAATACTTCTGTCATCTTCGGATACGTTCTCGGTAATTAAGCTGAAACCGTCCACTTCAGGGGTGCTTCCGTCGCCAAGATCACTACTGTAATCTATCTGCGTGTAAGCGCCGAAGGCTTCTACATGGTCTCTATTGCCTGCCGGCGTGCCGCCCGTGTTAATTATATTGGCCAGGCCGAAGGAGGTAATGTCGTCCCTGCCGTCCCCTGTGGTGATGACATTGGCACCGCCGAATGCCGTAATATTGCTGCCGCCGTCACCCACGACGGCCACATTGGCCGCCCCGCCCATGATAAGGTCGGTATGGCCGTCTCCCTCGTATTCAAATACATTAGCCCCCCCGTACATCTGGGCATCGACATCACCACCGGCATTGTCAATCTTAAGGACATTGGCACCGCCTCCGAGCACGGCATCGGTATCCCCAGTCCCTGTTCCGCCTGTACGGGTAACCACATTGGTACCGCCGAACCCGTAAATATCCAGATCACTCTTACCGTCATCAGAATAGGCATTGGCCGCTCCCGCCATGACAACGTCGCTTGTCCCCGTGCCCGTACGCCGGATCTTCTGGTATCCGCCCACCGCAATGACTTCAAGATCTCCTGAATTCACCTCATGGGTAATGGTGTTCCAGGCACCGCCCAGATTGGCCGTAACATCCCCGGTATCGCCCGTGCGGACAATTTCGTTGTACATGCCGACACCGTTGAATTCTATGTTTCCGTCACCGGACACCTTGTTTTCAATGACATTGCCGCCGGACACCCCGTTGAATTCTATATCACCCGAACTGCCCGTATTGGTCAGGTCATTGTATCCTGACACCCCGTTGAAATTGATATCTCCGAAGTCAAACTCATGACTGATGGTATTGTAGCCTGCAGCACCGTTATAGTTGATATTTCCGTAGGTATCCCCTTCCCGGTAATCGGAATATTCCACATCCGGGGCAAGATCCGGTTCAACAAGTGTCAGTGTTTTGGCAGAACCGTTACTATTTATATCCTTACTTCCGAATTCCACAGCCTCGGTCATGTCGCCGTTCAGATAGACCTTATCCACCCACAGGTTGCGATCCGTGCTTGAGGTGCCGCCGAATTTATCATTGGTCATTTTTACGGTGATGGTAGAAGGGGTGCCCGCATAATCAAACCACACCGTCTGCCAGGCTGACGGCGTATCAAGCATGCTTCCGGCAGACCCGGATGCGCTGGAAGGTACAGCCCAGGTCACTTCTCCTGCGGCCACGAGCTCTCCATCTGCGTAAATCGCGTAATTCGGATTTCCCAGATAAGATTCCCCGCCCAGGCGCACCCCGATCTGCCCGTCATGGCTGTCAAGGGAGGCTGCAAATGCATCCATAAGCTCGCTTAAGACATTAGAATCGCCGGCAGCTTCCGCGACCAGGGTTTCAAGGTATTTATTGTTATACGCCTCAAGCACCCGGGCCATGTCAGAACCTGACACCTCTTCTTCGCTGTGGATGGTCGACTCCCAGTTGGCCTGGTCTGTTGACCATTCCAGGACACAGTCTTCCCCCCCGGTTTTTTCATAGTAATACATTTCCACGGCATAGCGCCTGCCGGCCTCAAGTGTGACTGATCCTGTTCTGGATACTATGCCGTGATTTCTCCAGTCGTTAATCAGCGCGTTACCATCAACCTTTAAAAAGGTACCGTCATCTGCCTGGGTTTTAAAATAATGCGTACCGGTCTTTTCGGCCACAAAATACCCCTGCCAATGTACCAGGAAATAGTCATTGGACGGCCCCCACCCCTGATCGGTATAGTTAATTTGGGTTTCCTTGCGGCTGAAGGCAAAATTAGCATCGGCCGCAGCATTCATAAGCTGGGTTTCGGTAATAGCACCGATACCGGTAAATCCTGAATCCAGATTGGTATAGTAATCACCTGTAAAATTTATAAACCCTGCCTGTGGAGCCGATGCTGCCGACAAGGCATCCAAAGCATCAGACGCAGCCGCCATATCCACAAGTTCGTTATCCACAAAATCATCCCAGCGGCTTTCCAGGGCCGTACCCACGGTATTATTTTCCGTCAGGGCCGTATTGATCATGTAATCAATGAAATTGATCCCTTCCGACAGGCTGACATCATCAAGCAGGGCGCCGTAGCCATCACTTACACCTGCACCGGCAAAGGCCAGCCGGGAACTTGTATCATCCGCCTGAACCCTGTAGCGGCAGGTGCGCCACCCGACATCGTCATCAACAATGGTGTCCAGAAGCTCACCTTCCCACCAGACCTCCATGGCATTGCTACCGGCACTGGAAGTCCTGGGAGAATATTCAAAGGTCAGGGTATACCATTGCCCGGCCCGGGTAGTGACATTCTGGTAAATAGTCGCATTTGAGCTGGCGTCCAGCTCGACAAGGGCATCTCCTTCTACAGCCGTGCCGTTCTCCTGGATTTCGATATAGTTTTGGGAGGCATTCCAGCCGGCAACGGAGGAGAGCAGGCCCCAGGAATTGTGGTCGAGTTGACCATGGGTTTCAAAACTGCCGTTGGTCACAATATTTGCACCGGCAAGACTCTCGTAACCTGCCTTATACGTCTCAAACAGAGCAGCATCAGGTGCTGTGCCGTACTTTGCCTCTGCGGTAGCCATCATGTCCAGCATCAGGGCGGTGGTATCCACCACGGACCGCTTTACAAAAGAGGCGATAATATCTATCCGTTCCTGGTTATATAACATCCTTGTTTCAGCATCATCCGTATCCAGCTCTGCATAGTCATCTCCAAACCAGGTCCACAAGGAGGTGGTATCATTGACAGCGGCATTCGCAAGCTCCTGAGCCGTCATAGTCTGGCCCGCAACCTCATATGTCCTGTAAGTCTTGAGCAGACTTACAAGAGCATCTGAAACAGCAGTCGTCGATACTGCCGTGTCTGAAATATCAATCCCCATGTATCCCAGGGTCTCGCCGAGACTTACGCCGGTTATTGATTCAAAATGCTTTAAATCGTTTAAATAGGCTTCTTCATACACCTGGCGGCGCAGGGCCAGGCCGTCTTCGCTTCGCAGATAGCTTGCAACCCGGTTGTCATAATCAATCTCATTTACTGCCGTATCCCCCTGAAATAAGTCCAGCCTGTGGGAGAGACCTTTATCAATATTGGTTGCTGCAAATTCGGCAAGCCTGACGGTAATCCAGCTGTGGTTGCCGGCGGAGTTGGCGGCCCAGTCCTGAAGATAGGTCAGGGCATCGGCCGCAACAAAGCTTTCGATAATGGCTTCACGAAAATCTTCGGGCAAATATTTTTGGACAAACTGATCAAGCATTGTGTCGGCGGCTACATTGGTGCCGGAATAGCCTAAATCCGCCTCACTGACATCTGCATAATCCTTACCAGTAAGAATTGAGGCGGTGGCCCTGCGCAAAAATTCGGTATGGTCATCGCCGTCGCCCGCAAGGAAAGAGGAAAAAGAATCGGCAACACCTTGCAGCACCTCAGTCAGATCCGGCGGGGTCCAGCCTGTATCAATACCAATGTGTTCATAGTACTCATCCCTGCCCTCAAAAAGTACAATTGCGGTCCGGTCACCTGTCTCTTTGGTAGATGTACTGCAGGACAGACCCCACCATGAGCATGATTCTTGTCTGACACGATAATTATAGGTCTTGGTATCATAGCCGGCATAATCAGCCCCGGGAACTGTCCATGAGGACGATTCTCTGAATACGCCGTTGCTGTTGTAGCTGCCGCCGAATAACAGCTTATCCAGCCTGACCTGCAGATCAAGATCCATGGTGTAATACTCAGGCACCGAAATAGAAAAAGTATTGCCCCATATGGTTATCTCGCGTTCAACCATATGAGTATCTTTGGATTTATAGTCATTCATCCATATTTTTTGGCCGTCCAGATCCGCCTCATCAGCCCATTCCCAGTCCTGCATAGAGTTTTGGTCGATGGGTACGCTCTTAGACCAGCTGCTGCCATATTGGTAGTCCACCCAGCTGCTGCTGCTGGAAAAGCCAATGGCACTGCCTACGGCATTGAAAAAATCTTTGGGCCCCTGAACAAAAAAGGCATAGGCAAAACCGCCGACATCACCATTGACCAGATCGTTGAACCCGCTTTCCCAGGTGTTGACCAAGGTCGAGAATGCAGCTCCTATATCATTGACAAATGAAACAACGGCGTCCACGCCCACATCAATTGCGGACCCGATCTGCCCCCAGGTTTGCTGCCACAGGTTGGGTTCCGGTTCTTCATAATTGCCTTCCCTCAGAATGATTTCACTGTAGCCTGCCGCCCCGTTAAAAGAGACATTGCCGGAGTCGTACTTGCGGATCTTGGAATAGGCGGCAACCCCGTTTACGGAAAGGTTACCGCCGTTGTCATAAATTTTTAGTGCGGCAGCACCGCCGTTAACCGTGTCGTTGCCGCCGCCGGCATATACATTTGCCGCAATAGAACCAAGCCAGATATTGTCATTTCCGTCTTTGGCAACAATGTTCCCGCCGAATCCTATGGCAACAATCTCATCATCCCCGTTGGTCCCCTCGTAATATCCGGATGCTGCATAACTGATGCTCTGGCCTAATGACATAATACCTCCCCTGTGAATAGACAGACGTTTACCCTTGAATGGAATGATTTTGGGTAACCAAGACAGAGAAAAAACCAACGCAGCAGACAAACCATCATTCTCAAGAAATCGCGGGTTACGGCAGTACAACGGTACTTTACACTTTTGTTGGCTTTTTACATATATGTAAAAAACTACCCCCCGTAATTTACAAATACCTCAAATCGATCTTTGCCTGCATAGCATATCAATTTTGAACATGCAAACATCATTTTCACACATTTCTCATATTATTTCCTCACAATTCATATTTTTTCATTGAAAAATCTCCATTTTTAACCGGAGGCAGGCCCCCTGTTTGACTTCAAAAAGTGACCCTGCAAAACTGTGGGGTTGCCTGTAAAACCTGGCTATTGGTAGAACCATTGAACGAAATTTAACGGTCTGGTTTGCACGTACAATATAGGGCGGCAGCATTGATCTAGTGCAGTCAAAATTTGACCGAAAAAAAACAGTATTTTTATTAAAAAATTAAATTTTTAATAAAAATCATAAACTAATTTAGTGTGAGGAAGGATTTGTCTGGGGAAAGGTGTATTCAGTGGATAAATAAGGTGTGTTGAATTGTTACGAGTTGTAGATAGCGAACAGCACCTGGAATCAACTTGGACAGGTCTTCTTCCATATTGTTCCGGTAAACCGTGCCGGGAGTACCTCTCCCTCCGTCCCTGGTGGTAAGGGGGAGGGCATCCCAGGTTTTTATCTTATGGGGTTGCGCCCGTATCAGTCCCTGATATGGCCCTGGCCCCAGGCCACAAACTTGGTGGTGGTCAGTTCTTTGATCCCCATGGGGCCATATGCATGAAGCTTTGAGGTGGAAATTCCGATTTCAGCCCCAAGGCCAAGTTCTCCTCCGTCGTTGAACCGTGTGGAGGCATTGACAATCACAAGGGAGGCGTCCACCTCACGGATAAACCTTCTGGACCTGTCGTAATCCCGGGTGATAATGGCTTCGGTGTGATTGGAGCCGTGAGCGGCAATATGGGCCATGGCATCATCCATATCTTTGACCACCTTTACTGCCAGAATCAGATCCAGATATTCTGCATCCCAATCTTCTGCTGTAGCAGGTTCGGCATCCTTAAGAACTGCACAGGTTTTTTCACATCCCCTGAGGGTGACTCCGGCTCCTCCCAACGCCTTACCGGCCATGGGCAGAAAGGCTGCGGCCGCATTTTCGTGGACCAGCAGGGTTTCCAGGGCATTGCAGACACCCGGGCGCTGGGCTTTGGAATTGACCGCAATGTCAGCCGCCATCTTAAGATCTGCTTGATCATCCACATAGGCATGGCAGACCCCTTTGTAATGCTTGAGTACGGGGATGGAAGACTGGGCCACCACGTGGCGGATAAGACTTTCGCCGCCCCGGGGAATGATCAGATCGATATGCTCTTCCTGTTTGAGCATGATGTTGACCGCCTCCCGGTCTGCCGTGGGGATCACCTGGACTGCTTTCCCCGGAAGGCCGGCTGCCGTCATTCCCTGTTCGATGATCCGTGCCAGGGCCCGGTTGGAGTTTATGGCTTCGGATCCGCCCCGAAGGATAACGGCATTGCCCGCCTTGAGGCAGAGGCCTGCCGCATCCACAGTGACATTGGGTCTGGATTCGTAAATGATACCGATAACCCCCAGGGGGATTCTCATCTTTGCCATTTCAAGGCCGTTGGGCCGGATGGCCGAATCCGTTAGCGAGCCCACAGGATCGTCCAACCCTTCAACAAACAGTAAGCCCTCAGCCATGCCGGACAATACCTTATCGGTGATGGTCAGTCTGTCCACCATGGCCTCGGACAGGCCGTTGGCCCGTCCTGCCTCAACATCCTTAAGATTTTCCGCCTGGATTGTGCCTTTATTTTCGAAAAGCAGGTCGGCAATACCCTTCAGGGCATCGTTTTTACTTGAGGTGGAAAGCGTGGCCATGATCCGGGCGGCTGCCCTGGCATCCTTAGCAATTTGAATGATACTATTTTCTAAAGACATACGTTGTCTCCTGTTAGGAATCGTTACAAAATAACTTACCCTAAATTATTTCCAAAACCCCTTAAAAGACAGGGGATTTTGAAAACAAAAGGTTAAGTAATTTTGAAGCCGATCCTTAGTTTATAAATTGTTCGGATAGGCTGTGATCACCAGGTTGTCCCTGTGGATCACCTCGTCATAGGATCTGAATCCCAGCCGTTTCTTGATCTGACTGGTTTTACACCCCATGATTCTCAATATATCCGATGCATTATAGTTGACCAGGCCCATACCCAGCACCTTTTTATCTTCAGTGATAAACTCCACCGGATCCCCCACGTCAAAGTAATTTTCCACCCGGGTAATGCCCGACGGAAGAAGGCTTTTGCCCTGTTCTACCATAGCCTTCTGAGCGCCTTCGTCTATGGTGATCCGGCCCTTGGCCTGGAGGGTGAGGCCGATCCAGTTTTTTCTGGATTTGCGTTTGGACGCCTTGGGCACAAAATAGGTGCCGATATAATCATTGGCTGCGATTTTGGTCAGGATTTGTGTGTCCAGGCCGCAGGCAATGATCATGGGGATGCCGGCAGATGTGAGCTTCCGGGCTGCGGAAATCTTGCTGCCCATGCCGCCCGTGCCCAGCGGTCCTGCTATTTTTCCGGCCATGGCCTCGATGTCAGGGCCCATGGCAGCCACTTCCCTGACCAGTTCCGCATCCTCGTGAACCCTGGGGTCCTTGTTGTAAAGTCCCCCGATATCGGTGAGGTTGATCAGAAGATCCGCCCCCATGAGCAGGGTGATCATGGCGCCAAGATTGTCGTTATCCCCGAACTGGAGGGATTTCACCGCAACCGTATCATTCTCATTTATCACGGGCAGTACCTTCCATTCCAGAAGGGTGTTGATGGTGTTTCTGGCATTAAGATACCTGACCCGGTCGCAGAGATCCCCTCGGGTCAGCAGGACCTGGGCTACTTTTCTGCCGCAGTGGTCCATTGCCTTTTCCCATTCCCTGATCAGGCCTGCCTGACCTATGGCGGAAATGGCCTGGCGCTTGGGGGTTTCGGAGGGGCGCCGGTCAAGGCCGATTTTGGTGACACCGGCGGCCATGGCACCTGAAGAGACCAGGATCACCTCAAGCCCCTTGTCGTGGAGGGCACAGATCTGGTCGGCAATGGCATTTATGATGTCAATGTTCAGGCTGTTATCCTTGGTCAGAACACCGCTGCCCACTTTAACCACAATACGTTTTCCGGCAGCCAGGGTTGGGAGCTGTTGGGTTTTATTCATTATATTAATCTCTCAGAATGGTCAAAAATAAACTTGCTATGATGAATTGATTAAAAAGTCAATTAAAATCCTGGCAGCCGGAATGTAAAACTGACCTCACCGGTCTCAGGATCCACGGATATTTTTTTACCTTCCGTCCCCTGAGTTTTTTGACCGGTGGCCATCTCCGCAAGCCCTGTCATGAAATCAAATCCTGAGTTGAGAACCTGCTCCAGCTTTTGGGGATCTGTGGGTGGGCCGGCTCCCGCCGGTGGTGCAGTACTCGTCGATGGCGAAGCACACGGCTCGCCCGGGACGGACGACTCATCCTGGGAAGGGGACGCCATGCCCTCGGGGAATAGATAATAGGGGTTCTCTTCAGGGATATCTTCGGGTTCTATTGTCTCTATAGGCAGGAGTTCCGGTCCCAGAAGTGTTTTTAGCTGGTCTGCCAGGTTAGCGGGATTCTGGCCCTGGGCTTCCATCTCTTCCGGATTTGCGCCGAATATTCCCGTGAGAAGGTTCGGATTCCGGGTCATGCCGCTTAAGATCCGTTCTTCAATGCTGTTGGTCCCGACCAGGTTTATGATGTGGCAGGTGGGAAGATCATGATCGGCCCCGGAAACGGGCTTTGGAATCAATCTTGCCCGTCTTAGTTCCATCATGGCCGGAGTCCAGGGCAGTTCCACATTGACCATGCACCGGGCTGCCGAAAGATCCAGGCCTGTACAGCCTGCATCTGTGGTCAGAAAAACTGTGCAGTCCTGAGTCCCGGTAAATTGCTCTGCCAGATTCTGTCGTTTGTCTTCCGATACTTTGCCCGACACTTCAACAAACCCGATGCCTGACTCGGACAGGTGGCGGGCGATCAAAAAGGTCATGGCGGTCCATTCGCTTACGATGACCATTTTCCTTTTGTTCTGAACCACCACCTCGTCAATGATGGTGGAAAGCTCCCTAAGCTTTGGAGATACCTGGGTTTCCCGGTCCACCAGAAAGGTGGAGTTGGACACCATGCGCATACGCAGAACCAGAGTCTGGATCTGCCGCATGTCCATGGGGGTGAGCATTTTTTTACCCAGAAGCTCTCCCAGCCGCCCGGCATAAACCTGGTGCCGTTTTAGCTGTTCCGGTGCCAGATCTATATAGTAGTTGCTGGTGACGGTATCCGGCAGTTGATCTAAGACATCTTCCCAGGTTCTGCGGATCAGGATATCTTTAAGCCGTTTCCTGAGGAGGTCCAGGTTCTTATATCCGCTAATACTGGTGACCCGGGTCCTGGGAATGAGAAAATGGTCTGTGGCAAACTGCCACAGCGGGGTGAATTTATAGGGATCCAGAAACTGTACAATGGAATAGAGGTCTTCAGGCTTGTTTTCCAGGGGCGTGCCCGTGAGAACGATCGCATGTTTTTTGGGCAGCCGTTTAACGGCTTCTGCGGTTTTTGTGGAAAAGTTCCTGATCCGCTGGGCTTCATCAAGTATGATGATATCCGGGTTAAAGGCGGATACCGCATTGACATCCCGGAGAACAGATTCGTAGTGGCTGATCTTAAACCGATCTTTTTGTTTGTATTGATGTCTGCGCTGTGACGGTGTGCCGTGGATGATGCTGGCCGTTTCCCTGGAGATGGATTCCACCTCCTGTTTCCACTGGTCTTTGAGGGAGGCCAGGGTGATGACCAGGATTTTTGAAAACCCGAATATCTCTGCCTTGACCAGGCTCAGGGCAACGGCCTGGGCTGTTTTGCCCAGCCCCATTTCATCACCGATAAGCACCCCGGTTTTAAGCACCCCGAATGCTACCCCCTCTTCCTGATATTTATACAGGGGACGGCGAAGATTGATTGCGGGCAGGGGGCGGCCGGCCATTTTTTCCAGCTGCAGGGCCTGAAGACGATGGTCCACCCGTTTAAGGAGGTTCCCCCGGATCCTCACACGCCGGTCTCCGTGAAGCCTGAGCATCAATCCCATGATCAGGGAGATGTCCGCTCCGATATAGGTTCCTTCCTTGTCAAAGTACTTGCCCAGAACGGGTGCAAGATCTGCTGCCCGGTTGTTGGCGCGGGCTGAGTAAAGCTTTGGGGTCTGGGCAAGGGAATCCCAGAAAATATCAATAAAGGGCAGCACCTCGGTACGTACCTGAAATTTGAATCCCGGTTCGGCCCGCAGATGAGCTGCCATGAACTGGATATGCTTGCATGTGCCAAGACCGTTGGTCAGATAATCCGGGCAGGAGCAGTGCCCCCGGCCTTTTGCAGGATCGTGGAGGCAGACCGTATAGGTCCGGCTGTCCCTGGAAATAACCTTGTGATCCCCTGTGAACATATCTCCCCGGATCGGGGTGAGCAGATCTGATTTGGCACGGTCTTCCCTGTCCTGCAGGGCCTGATCACGGATTTCTTCTTCGGACAAATAGAGATCTTCTGTGTCGGGAAACAGCTCATCCTGGACCCTGGGTTTGATCATCAGGGCCTTGGCATTGAGGGCGGCAGCCACGACATGGCGGCAGCCTTTGCCCGGGAAGGGACAATTGCAGCTGGTGTCAATCCGGTTGTCTATAATTTTTATCCGGCTGGTATAGTGGCCGAAAGCCCCGTCAAACTCATAGACAAAGGTCTGGTCTTCGATGTTTTTTTCAGACAGGAAATAGGAGCCGTTTTCAAAGGTCTGTTTTCCCCGGTCATAGATCAGGGGGGAATCGGCCAAGGTGTCCCGGATATATATGTCGGACAAAGGTTGCATGGGCTAAGACTATTACAGGTTTTGGGGTGTGGCAACAAGTTTTCCTTTTTCCATTGACAAAACCTGCAGAGTTGCTCTACTTTTTTGCTTGCAGCTTCCAGGCGCTGTCTTTTTATCGATAAG
>PIVQ01000937.1 GCA_003354055.1 Desulfobacteraceae bacterium
TGGGATACAAAATAATCCTTGAATGCCATTTCGATATTCTTCGCACCCCGGCAGGCGTTCACTGCCTTTACGCACTGCTCTTTAGTGATAAGATTCTTTTGTAGGGCTATCTTTTCCAGCATGTTCCGTCTCGGTCCGTTCTTAATCGGTCTCTTTTTGTTGAATCAAAATATTCTTCAATAGCGTAGCTCAGCGTGTGTTTCACCATAGACTTTAAAATTTTCGTCATGATTAAATATGGTGTGGGGATTTTCCATTTGGATGTCTCCTTTCATCGCCGCCGCCGCCTGCTATTTGGGAAGAAATTATCCCTGAACAGCCCATATTGTGACCCATTGAGTGAAAAACATCAAGCGAAAACAAAATCAGGGCGATTCGCCTCCTATTTAATCTTCATATTCCCGGGATGCCTGTGAATACAGATGTCGGAGTTTGCGGCGGGGTAATTGGTTCGCCCTAATTAAGGAAACAGGTCATAACGAAAACGCGATTATATAGTCAGATAAGTTGATTCGCAGTCTTTTTGACGATTTGTCCGCCTATATCGCATCATTGACAAGCAATCGGGGATGGCCTATTAGATAAAAAAGTGAAAGTTAATTTAACCACCACCCAAAGGAGACAGTTAATGACAGCATATGATTTTAATGCGGCAGAAGTATTTGACATGGCAATTAAAATAGAAGCAAACGGGGCTGTTTTTTACCGAAAAGCCGCCCAATTGCAGAAAGACGAGGCTGATAAAAAATTTCTTGAGGCTCTGGCCAAGATGGAAGATCGTCATCAGGCTATTTTTGAAGAAATGAAAACCACCTTGTCCGGTGCAGAGAAAGGTGGGACCGTATTTGATCCCCAGGAAGAGTTGACCCTTTATCTGAATGCCATGGCCGATGCCCACGGCGGAGAAGGGGACCCGGATGTTGTAGATAGCTTTACCGGCGAGGAAACCATGGCCGAGGTTGTGGGGATTGCCATTGGCCTGGAAAAGGAGAGCATTCTTTTTTATGTGGGTCTCAAAGACATGGTTCCCCCAAAATTTGGCCGGGAAAAGATCGATCAGATTATCAAAGAAGAGACCCAGCATGTGGCTCAGCTCAAAGGGTATTTGAAAAAGGCCCGATAATACAGGAAGACAAACATGCGCATTCTGGTGATTGAGGATGATCAAAAAATTGCAGATTTTATCTCTAAAGGTCTAAGGGAGGAAGGCTTTGTCGTGGATCAGGCAGGAGACGGCATTGACGGGCTTCATCTGGCCCTGACCGAATCCTATGATGTGGGGATTTTTGACGTCATGCTGCCGGGTGTCAGCGGTTTGGATATTATTAAAAAAATGAGGGGCACCAGGATCAATACCCCTGTGATTATCCTAAGTGCCCGTAGACATGTGGAAGATCGGATTAAAGGCCTTCAAACAGGGGCGGATGATTATCTGACAAAGCCTTTTTCATTTTCAGAACTCCTTGCCCGGGTTCAGGCCCTTATGCGCAGATCAAGCCAAATTATAGAGCCCACCTCCCTGAGTGTTGCAGATTTGACCATGGATTTGCTGACCCGGGAGGTGATCCGTGCGGGACAGACCATTGAACTTCAGCCAAGGGAATTTTCCCTGTTGCAATATCTGATGCGGAATTCCGGGCGGGCCATCTCCAAAACGGCCATTCTGGAGCATATATGGGGATATAATTTTGATCCCCAGACAAATGCCGTGGATGTCCTGGTCTGTCGTTTACGGGCCAAAATCGACAAATCGTTCAGCGACAAATTGCTGCATACCCTTCGGGGGGTCGGATATGTTCTTAAAGCGTCTGAGTAAATATCGTCAGAGTATTGAATTCAAACTGACTTTTTGGTATGCGATAATTTTTATTTCCAGCTGGCTTATTCTATTTTTGGCCGGGTATACCCTGCTTGAACAGTCTATTCTGTCCAAAGACCGGCAGATTATCCAGGGGCTGATCAACAATTATGCCCTGGTGGCCGAGACCACAGGGGTGGCCCACCTGATTTCCGACCTGGAACAGGAAACCCTGGCCCATGTTACCGGGGGACGTTTTGTCATGGTGGTTTCTCCTGATCGTGAGGTTCTTCATTTGACCCTGCCCTATGGATGGCCGGCCCTTGATCCGGATCATACCGCAGGCGCTCTGGTTTTCAGACCGGATCAATGGGTTTACCTGACCACGGAAAAATATCATGACCTGGGCGATCCTATGTTAAGGGATGATGAACTGGAAATAACCGGTCAAATGCTTCCTGACGGAACCCTCCTCTGGCTGGGGCATTCTGCAGAGTCCAGGGAAGAGTATCTGGAAGGTTTCAGGGATATTTTCTTCATGATTATGATCCTGGTGGTATTGGGCAGTGTGTTTATCGGGGCCTTCATGGCCTGGCGGTCCATGGCGCCTGTGAGAGCCTTGACCCGGACCGTGGCCCGTGTAAGGGCCGGCCGAATTGATGCCCGCCTTTCCCTGACAAACGGGGAAAGCGAACTCAAAGACCTGGCAGACCAGTTCAACCTGATGCTGGATCGTATCGAAGGCCTGATCAATGGGATGCGGGAGGCCCTGGATAATGTGGCCCATGACCTGAGAACCCCT
>PIVQ01001795.1 GCA_003354055.1 Desulfobacteraceae bacterium
TCTCGTTTTATCTTTCCTACTTCTTTTTGTGCCCATTTCTCTTGCACTGGTGGCGATGCATATTTCATGTTGTTATACAGTTTTTCTATTAGCCCACTATCAGCAAAGCTATAATAGGTACTAGGGGTTACTATCACATGGTCTACTACATCTATATCAAATAGAATAGCTCCGTGCATCATCTTTTCTGTTATTTTAATATCTGCTTCACTAGGTTTTGGGCTACCTGAGGGGTGGTTATGAACTAGCACTACTTGACTGGCTAGCTTAAGGATAGGTAAGGATAAAGTCTCTTTGGTGCCCGCTATAACGGCTCTGTTACTACCTATACCTATTAGTTCTATGGACAGAATTTTTAAGATATTGTCTAATGCTATTGCCCAAAAGTGCTCCTTCCTAGTATCTACTTCCTCGTGTCTTTCAAAAAAGATACGTTGCATTATCTGGTAGGTATCATA
The DNA here is from genome assembly GCA_003354055.1 of Desulfobacteraceae bacterium. The sequence continues at coordinate 459 of PIVQ01001795.1, forward strand.
GGCACCCTGTATTTTCTCTTTATTCGCACTTCTTAGGTCTACCTCCATATCTTATATACCAAACTTTTCTTTTAGTATCTTATCCGCTACTGACTGGTCTATATGTCCTTGTCTTACTAGTTCTAGGATACTAGATATACCCTCTTGTCTACCCAGTTTTATACCTCTTTG
>PIVQ01001796.1 GCA_003354055.1 Desulfobacteraceae bacterium
GGACAGGTCTTTACGCAGGCCGGTTTCAACCCGTTGTGGATTCTGTCATTGCACATGTCGCATTTGGCCAGGGTACCGTCAGGGCCCTTTCTGGGTATATTATAGGGACAGGATTCGATAATTTCATCGGCGTCCAGTTCCTCAGTTTTTGCCGTGTACAGGATGGCGCCGGTCATGCCATCCCTGTAAATGGCATTTTCATCATCGGCGACGTCAAGGCAGGGGGCATCAATGCAGTGGCGGCATTGATCCGGGAAAAACAGCCAGTGCAGTTTACCCCGCAAGACCTCTTCTGTCATGCGCACCAGTTTATAAGTGCTGTACGACAGATCCGCCGGGTTCTGGTAGCTGCCCCGGTTGACGGTTTTTTCCGCCGGTAAGTCGTGCCATTGCTTGCAGGCCACCTGACAACCCCTGCAGGCAGTACACAAGGTCGTATCAATCAAAAATGATTTATTCATTGCATCCTCTCCTTACAGCTTTGTCACGTTGACCATAAAGGCCTTGGTTTCCGGAATCCGGGTATTTGGGTCTCCGGCCGGCGGGGTGAGCAGGTTGGCACTTTCCTCAGTTCCTGTGGCAGGCCAGCGCCAGCCGTAATGCCAGGGAATACCGACCTGGTGGACGGT
>PIVQ01001797.1 GCA_003354055.1 Desulfobacteraceae bacterium
GACTTCACCCCACCTGAGCAAGAGGGGGTTCGCACCATAGATCCAAGGGTCTTGAACCAGCTTATTGGCGGCAAACTTCTGAACGATGCAGAGAAGCGCGACCTGCTGAAGTCACAAGGCATTATGGAGGCGAAATAATGAAGCTATTTATAGTAGGTTTTTATGTGAAAAATAGCCCTTGGTATATCGAAGGTGTGTTCTCATCTTTCGAAAAAGCTTTGGAATCGGTTCTAAAAACGGATCATTTTGTAATGGCCCTTAATCTTGATGAACCCCTACCGACAGAGAACCTAATTGCACCATCAAGCGATTGTGTTTATCCGAGAGCTAGTCCAATACCAGTCGAATTTCGACTCAAGTGGCTTGATGGTGAAATGAAATGAAATCAAAAATACTTAATCTCACAGACAACGAAGACGACTATCAGAATACCGCTGTGCCGCCGGGAGGCTTTGCCTCGATGGATGCAGAGGACGCAGCACTGGTTGAGCGGGTAGCTAAAGCCATTGACGAAGCTTTTGAGGCTGAAACTGATATCAGTCTAAATGGTATGGCAACGGCGCGTGATATGCCGGAATACTTAGCCAAAGCCGCCATTGCAGCTATGAAGGGGTTGAAGTGATGATCT
>PIVQ01001798.1 GCA_003354055.1 Desulfobacteraceae bacterium
ACCGCTGATTCCAATAGTTTTTTTACTTCTTCCACGCTCAAAACCTTTGGCAGTTTCTTAATCCTGGGACGTGGAGGCAGTTTAAATTTTGTTTCCTCCCAATTGAGAACATTTCTATAGAAACACGCCAACCCCGAAATGTGGACATTACAGCTTCCCCAGGCAAGTTTTCGTTCCTGCAAAAGGTGAAGCAGGAAGTCTTGAATATCTTCATTAGAAAGCAGATCCGGAGATTTATTATGGTATTTTGCCAATTGCGTCATGGTGCCAATATAGTTTTTCATGGTCCACCGAGAATAACGATTTAATGTCATGTAATCGATAAATTGGGTTCTTAGGCTTTTTTTCATTTTCCTCCTCCTTGATTTGGTTGAAAAAATCAATCCTTACGGATAGATGCGCAATATTGTAATCTTATTTAATGAAGATGGAAAACAAGTTGCGAATTATTTGTCATGGGGAGAACCAGCGGACTTTGAAATAACCACAGAAATAGGAGAACGGGGGGCGCAGGGTGCAATGATTTATGACAGGCGTGGCATTTGCGCTTTTTGCAAATGACATGACTGGCGGAAATTTTGCGCCTCAGCGCCCCCCGTTCTCCGGTAAATTTTGCAGAGAGTATTT
>PIVQ01000938.1 GCA_003354055.1 Desulfobacteraceae bacterium
GAAAGCGCCTTCTCATAAGCCTGTGGGGTGTTTTTCATCTCAAGGTACAACATGCCCTGGACAAACCATATCTCAGCACTTTCCGGGGCAATGGCTGTGGCCTGGTCAATGTTGAACAAGGCCCTGTGGTAAAGAGACGGATCCCCTGTCTTTTTCCAGGCCTCCCAGTCTGCCGTCACCTGCTTGAGGAGAAAATTGGCAAAGGCAGGATATGCCTCTCCCGTGGCGGGATCTTTATTCTCCCCGGCATGGGCATAAAAAAGGACCTGGCCGGAACAAAAGAGCAAGAGTATGAGCATTATCTTTATTTTCATCATCTGCATCCTTTCTGTTTGAATCCCTGTAAAAAACGATTGGTTCTATTCCAGAAGCGCTCCGCTGTCATTGTCCGCCGGAATCTTTTTCTGCTCTGTTTTGGTTGCGGGAGCATTGGCTGCGCCGGGAGGATTAATTATATTCCCGTTTAAATCAGGATAGGACTGGGGTGGGGAATTTTGTGCCTTCACCAGATTCCTTTTGGGCAGCTCATGGGGTTCGACATCCAAAAGGTAGGCCAGCTTTTTCCTGTCCGAGTAGAATGGCGCCCAATAACGGGGCATGGATAGTATTTGGGTCCTGACATCCGTATAATCTTCAGAAAAAATTCCGTCATTTTCAATCATATGGTCATAGGCGGCATTTGGATCACCCCCAATTGCCATTACCAAAGCTTCCAGACCGGTTACCATCATCTTTATATTTTCTTCCGGTACCCGGCCTGGTTCTGAATGGTTCAGTCTTAATATTTCATTGATCACCTGCCGGGTCAGGCCCGATTGCCCGGAGTTTGCAGCAATATAGGCATAGTTGAATAAGGCCTGCAGTGATTCTTTGGGGTTATTCTGCCAGCAGAGTTTGTGCTGTTTTAAAAGGACCTGCCCTGCAATATAAAGGGGGAATTTGTCTTTTTTTGCCAGATCAACCGCAACGGAGTCTGCATGAACTGTCGGATTCTCCTCAACCGCTTTGATCAGCTTTTTCATACCGGGGTTGAGAAATCCTGCCCTCAGCATTTTAAGACCCTTTGAATACGAAGCGTTTGCCTTTACAATATTATCCGACAGAGGTGCTACATATTCTATTTCCTTCTGAGATACAAACATCCATTTGTTCTGATTTTCAAGGAAGTGCATGGTAAGCGGGGTGTGATTTAACGGTGCCTCTTTTAGTTTTTTAAACCGGCTGTCTTTTGCCAAAGACATCAGAATAAATTTGTTATCCTGCACAATACCGGCTTCGCTGTTATTTCTGACATGGATCGTACTTATGGCATTGGCGTATTTTTTTTGAGAAAGCAATTTTACGCCACTTTTATCATCAAAAAATTCAATGTAGGTACCGGATAGAACGAACTGGTTTTCAGGAAGAAAAAAAAGATGTCCGATCTGACCTGCAGCAAACCATTCTTTTTGATTCATTGTTTTTGAACCAAAAAGATAGGCCTGTTTTTTGATACCGTCATCCGGATCGTTGTATGAGTAAAAGATCGCTACGGATGGTCCGTAATCATTGAATAAGACCCGATGGTGATTAATAAAAAGCCCTTTTTTTTCAGGTGAGAGTGCCTTGCCTGTCTTTGAATCGGAAATAACAAGGAACCTATCGTTTCCATAATTTTCAAAGGACCTTACCAATTGGCTGCCGTCATGATTGATATCAATCGCAGTGTTACGGTCTGTGAATACGGTTTTAAATTTGGAATCAGGCGCATTGAATCTTTCAAAATATACGGTTTTTTCATATCCGCCTTCCATATACGCAAACATCTTCCCATCCCTGGAAAAAGCCAGGTGGGATTTGAGGGAAAAGTTATAACTTAAAGATTCAAGGGCTTTTATCAGGGGATAGTCCTTTTGGGTTAAATCCCAGAGATGGACCATAGATGATTTTTCACTAGCTTTAACCTGGGTGGCAAGGCACTCTCCATTCTTGCTGAAGACTGCATCATTAATTGAATTATTTTTTAAAAAACGGGGCAGTGTTGTAACCGAAGCCGAAGGGGGTTTATTTGCAGCATATGAATGAGAATCCAGGAACAAAAAGACCATGACGATACAGGCAATGCAATTACCAAGTTTTTTCATATCATCTCCAAAGAATCAAATATCAATAAAGTACGATACCTTTTTAAAATGTAATCTTGTACGAATTTTTGAGCCTAACAACTAACCTATTTTAATGTCAAGTCGTATCAGTCTTTGAGAAATTATTGAAATGGCAACTTTGTTGCTTTGGGTTTTTAGAAAATAGAATTTCTTGTCAATTGTGACGGCAACTTAATTGGTGTCTCTTTGTGAGAGTCTTTAAAATAGGTCTTCTTCCATCTTGGCACAGTACTTGCTTTATAGAAATCCCAAGAACGGGAAACAAATAAACACAAACATAGAGGAGAAAGAAAATGGCCGAATTAACTTATGACTGCAGTGTAGAACAAGGATTCAACTTTGTAAAAGACGTACAGGACCTGGTAGGACACATCACCGCATTGAAAATAGGCGACACTGAATTGTCCGCGGACATCGGGGTAACCGATCCCACAGACATCGCAGG
>PIVQ01000192.1 GCA_003354055.1 Desulfobacteraceae bacterium
GATCCAGAACCATCAGGTCATTGGGACAGATGTACATACATGCTGTTTTATCCCCGCCTTTGCAGCCGTCACATTTTTCTGCAATAACAAAAGATGGCATTTAAAATACCTCCATAAATAAAGTTAATCAAATCGCACAATATCGTTGTGCTACTATGTCATATCAACATACTTGGTCAGATCCGAAACACTCCGGCTGACCTGTTAATCCGTGTTTCTGAAGCTTGGATTTTGCCGCAAAATCTTTGGCCCGACCTTTTGGCTCAACTACCTCATGCTCCACATAAATGTTATTGGGAATAGCACCCTCCCAAGGTTTTTGTCAAGAAAATTTAAAAAAAAGGATTTATCAATTTATTCAATTTTATTGATGACTTCTCAGGCCGACAATATGTATAGTGTTCCACGAAAATTGCCACTATATATTGTGAGTAGACTCCAAAATCTTGTGAGTGGGCTCAAAAGTGTTATGAGCTGGCTCCATAGAAAATCATCTGGAAAAAAAAGCCCTTTCCTGATAATTTAAGAGTAAGTTCGTTTGAATGAATTTTTTATAAAATTTACATATAATAAGGAAGCCTTCATGAGTGATGACATGATACCTGTGGGACTGAATGATCCCATGGGATTTAATTGCGCGCCTGAGAACCCCTGCTTTAATGAATGCTGCAGGGATTTAAACCAGGCCCTGACCCCATATGATATCCTGCGGATGAAAACAGCTCTGGGTATCACCTCTCAAAATTTTTTGCGGGAATATACCTCGCTGCATGCAGGCCCCGGATCCGGACTGCCGGTGATTACCTTTAAACCCAACCCGGCCACTGGCCATGCCTGCCCTCTGGTGTCGGAACAGGGCTGTACCGTCTACAAAGATCGGCCTGCTTCCTGTCGTATGTATCCCCTTGCCCGTGCCATTGCCAGGGATAGGGAAACCGGTGGGGTTCAAGAATATTTTGCGCTGATCGAAGAGGACCATTGCAAGGGATTTGATAAAAAGAACACCATTACCGTGGGCAAGTGGCTGGAAGGCCAGGACGTGACCGAGCACAACCGCCAGAACGATAAACTCATGGAACTGATCAGCCTTAAAAATCAGATCAGGCCAGGCGCTTTGGAAGGGGCTCATTCCGATTTGTTTTATCTGGCTCTGTATGATCTGGATGAGTTCAGGGAGCAGATTCAGAACCAGGGACTGCTCGAAGACCTGGACATCCCCGGCGAGCTGATGGAAAAACTGGCCTCCGATGACCAGGCGTTGCTGAACTTCGGCATTGCCTGGGTGAAGTACATGCTGTTTGGCCAGGATTTCAAGGTAGATATTTAAACATGGACCTTCAGGGTAAGACCGCACTGGTACTGGGTGCGGTCAAAGGCATTGGAAAGGGCGTAGGTCTTGATCTGGCCCGCCAGGGGGTAAACCTCATTCTCACCCGTCATGACTGGGAAGATTCTTTTGAGAGAATGGAAAAAGATTTTTCAGCGGCAGGGGTCGAGTATCATATCCTTCAGGCAGACTTACGCAAACCCGATGACATTAAGGCCATAGCTGAGTTTATCCGGAATCGTTACGGCAGGCTGGATATATTGATCAACAATATCGAGCGGGGCGGGTGGCCCACGGTGCACGGTGCATATGTGGAAGACCAATGGGATCTGGAGATTGAAACCACCCTCAAGGCAAAGCGCTGGGTATTTGATACCATGTTTCCCCTGCTGCAGCAGTCTGATGATGCCATTGTGATCAATCTTTCATCCATTGCCGGCATTGTCGGCAGAACCGGCCCGGCAGCCCTGGTGTTTAATGATGGTTATGCCGCCGCCAATCGGGCCATCACTGTCCTCACCGAAACATGGGCCAGGATGGGTGCCCCCGGGATCAGGGTCAATGAACTCATGCTGGGCGTGTTTGAAACCCGTCATGCCCAGGGAACAAGGGGCTGGAAAGAGGTACTCACGGACCGTGAAAAAGAGTCCCTGATCAATCACACTCTGGTCGGCCGCACCGGCACCGTTGCCGATGTCGTCAAAGCCGTCAACTTTATGATAAAAGATGCTCCCTATATGACCGGGTCCTTAATCCGTCTGGATGGCGGATTTGTTCTGGCCGGTGAAGACGTACCTCCCATGCCAAAGGGGATCGTGTAACCCTCTGCCCCGCCCCAGTGCCTCACACCTTAATTAAATTGTTCGGGTTCCGTTGCTGCAGCGGGAAAGTGGCGGGAAAGCAGCGGGAAAGCAGCGGGAAAGCAGCGGGAAAGCAGCGGGAAAGCAGCGGGAAAGCAGCGGGTGAGATTCTTTTTGCCCTCTGCTGCAACGGTTCCAAGAGGTCGCCAAAAGCCTTTTCAGACACACGTAAGCTGCTTGTTGAATTAATAAAATTGAATGATCTTATCAATTTTTTTGAACAATTTAGTTTGGTTCTTCAGCCTTCCCGTGATATGGTCCCGGCAGTTTGAAATAAAATAAGGAGTTTTGGCGTGACCTTAAGACAGCTTGAATTGTTCCTCGCTCTGGTGAAGACCCCCCATTTAAGCCATGTGGCAAAAGATAACGGCGTGACCCAGTCCGCGGTATCCATGGCCATCAAGGCGCTTGAAGAGCGGCTGGGAAAGCAGCTGTTTGACCGGCTCCACAAACGGCTGGTGGTCAACGAAAACGGCCGGTATTTTTACCGAATGGTGGAACCCCTGGTTATCGGTCTCAAGGAAAGCGAAGCCATGTTCAGGGATCAGGACCTGGTGGGAGATATCAGAATCGGTGCCAGTTCTTCCATTGCCAATTACATCCTGCCGCAGATAATATATGAGTTTGCAGAGCAATACGAGGGTGTCCGTCTGGAAAAGATCACGGGAAATACCATCGAAATCGGCAGGCTCATTGAAAAAGGCGAAGTGGATATCGGGTTTGTGGAAGGGGATTACAACAGCACTGAGGTCGAACGTGAGGTGCTGGGCGTGGACGAGCTTTATGTGGTCACCGGTGATGCCGACCTGGTCCGGGATGACGAGTACAGAATGGATGATCTGTTGTCCAAACGCTGGATCTTCAGGGAACAAGGCTCCGGTACCCGTGAAGTTTTTCTCGACTATATGGAAAAGTATAAAAAGCGGTTCAAGCCCTTTTTGGAAGTAGGACATACCGAAGCTGTGAAATCAGTACTCCGGAACAAGGGAGCCGTCAGCTGCCTTTCCAGAATCTCTGTCATGAACGAGCTGAATGCAGGGCAGCTGTTCCGCCTGAAAATACAGGATTTCAAGTTCAACAGGCCGTTTTATACCATCTGGCATAAAAACAAGTATTTCAGTTCCGTGCTTCAGGAGTTTATCTATTATACAAAGGAACGGTACAAAGCCGTGTATGAAAGCCAGGCTAATACCCACTGATCCACTGCCTCCTTTGATCGCACTAACTTAATCGCTGTCTCCCCAAAGTCCGGGTTTTTCAGCCCGGGCTTTTTGTTCCGCTTCCCGCCACTGTTCACAATACCCTTCAGCCGTGCAATTGTTCGCCACACGGGCCACACCCGTCCTCACAAGTGTCTCGTTCATGCACTCGCCCCTGACCACTACGATGCCGGGCGGTTTTTCGGAATCCGCTTTCATTAAGTGAACATAAAGAAGTTTGTTGAAAATCAGGTCTGAGGCTTTCTTTCTAGCCGCAAAGCCTTTAGGGCTTGCCGGGTCCGGCAAGTCCACGCCGTAAAGGGTAAACGGATACAGCCCCTCTTTGGTCCACAACACAAACTCTCCGGCAGACTCTACCTTTATAATAACACCTTTCAGAGAACGGACGGAATCAGCAGGCGAATCCTCAAGTGCTTTCTTAGTCTGGTCCAGGGAAAAAGCTGTTCCACAAAAAAGAAAGACTAACAATGCAGCAATAAGAGTTAATCGTTTCATATTTTAATCATACTATCCGTTGTCGGATAAACCCGGCAGCAGCAGGGGATGGGGGGCTCCACTAAATCTCAAGCGGTCGTCCTGACCGCTTTCAACGCGGAAATGCCTGGCGTCTGTCTGTCCATGACGCCGACAGCCATTTACGCCGCCCCCATCCCCTGCCACTGCCTGATCCTCCGGGTTGCTTTAAATTTGAGATAGAATATTAAATACCAGACCGGGAAATGAAATCAAACAAATTTTCGGCGTATCTATTCGGTCTTCAAAAACTTCATCCTGATTTGAACTGATATCATTTATACTCTGAGCCTCTTATGGCCGTTTCCATAAGGATAATTATTTTTGAGTGCAGTTTTAGTTTTTGTGTCTGGAATGTTCAGGATATAAAGACAAATCATTACCGAAAGGATTGTGTGTTGCACGGAGTACTGACAAATATTTGGGGGCCGTAAAAAGAGACTTCTAATGCCTGGGGTTGTGGGTTCACAGAATTTTGAGTATAGATATAATCAGAAAAGATACAAACTTATTGCATTCGTGCATACAAAACCAAAAAGATTATATAATGAATCAATTCTATACGTTGACAATGATCCTATCAATTACCTCTTTTGGATTGGCTTCGACCATGACCCCTGGACCAAACAACATCATGCTTTTATCCTCAGGTCTGACTTTCGGATATAGACGTACTATTCCTCATGCTTTGGGGATTAATTTCGGATTTCCTGTAATGGTAATCTGTGTTGGGTTGGGGGTAGGGAAATTGTTTGAAATTTTCCCATTTATTTATACTATTTTAAAAGTGGTTGGAATAAGCTATCTGATATGGATGGCATGGCATATTGCCAATACAAAAGGCTCACTCAATACGGAAAACAAAAAAGATAAACCATTTACCTTTTTGCAGGCTGCATTATTTCAGTGGATTAACCCCAAGGCATGGGTGATGGCCATTACATCAACCGCTGCCTTTATAACCGATCATCAAGTTGCCACTGTTCAGGTGATGATCATCTCATGCATTTATTTCTTTTGTGCTATTCTTTCGACCAATTCATGGGCATTGGGTGGTTTGATGTTAAGGCGATTCATTCAAAATGAACGCTTAATACAAATTTTTAATATTGTAATGGCAATTTTGATTGTTGCATCAATTATTCCTTTTGTTTTTGCACAGTAAAATCTTGGAAAATATAATCACTCTTTAAAGGAAGCATCCTTTTTGCGTATTCTTGAGAAAGAATAGTTTTGTATTCTGAATGGTACCATTCTAATAAGTATACCTTTGTGGGTCTCTAAGTTGGAATGATAGCGTTTGAGTTCAGGGGCCACCCGCAGGGAGGGAACAAGAGGTAAGGAACGCGCCTCTTGTGGTCCGCTACAATGATTGGTTAAATGTCAAACCTTAGTTTTTACGATACATTTATCGATAAAGTTTTTCATTAAATCCATCACCCCTATTATTGCGTTCAGAATAATTTTCCTTTTCTCTTTTTCCAAGTGTCATTTCCGTTAAAGCATCGTATTTGTTCCTTAAGTATTCAAAATCTTGCCAGAAAGATTGATCTTCAAGGCGCTTGAGTTGAAAAGAATGGAACATCAAGTTCGGAAAAAAAATCATTGGCAATGTCTTTATTAAAAGACTCAAACATTTTAGCTTCAAGTACAGGGGCTTTATCAGGGTACTTTTTTGATAGCTCTTTAGTTACTTTCGTATCCGCGACTAAATTGTTGTATGTTTGTCTGATTTTGAACAAATACTTCAACGTTTCTGAGATAATCTCAAGCTCTTTTTTCTTTTTTTTCCTCTTTGGTTTGCAACCATCTTGCGAAAAGAGCGGAAAGAATACCAAGTATCCATCCTAAAATAATTAAACCTATTTTGGACATTAGTTTCTCCTCTGATATTTAATGAGAAAGCCAACCTGCCGGCCTATAGTGTTCGAATTCTGTACAGCCTCTCTATAAAACTTGGAGTGTTTTTCAGGTCAGGTTCGGCGCCTGGTTATGTGAATTGTTTAGGGTTTTGCAACCATTTTTAGTTTCCCATTACAAATTGGGCAAGTTTCAACCTCAACATATTTGCTTTTATATTCTTTATTGCAGCTATCGCATATGTGATAACTTCCTTGAGAAGAAACCTTTTTAGAAAGTAGGCCAACAAAAAAAATTATCAAATTTAAGAATACACAAAGCAATCCAACTTCTTTAGGCACTGGGAGGTGATATTTACCTACCCAACCGGACAAATAAATAGATATTCCAGCAATGATTCCCAAGAGGCCAAGAATTATAAAATCGAATCTCATAAATTTAGATATTCATTTTTGATGATATCTTCAACACATAACACCTTTTTATTTCCCGAGCAAATCGACTCAAATAGTCAACTGATTTGGAGAATGTCTTTTCCCGGCCCCAAATTGCAACAGTAAAGATTATAGTTTAGCTTACCGTTCGAAACTCAAACATCCTTGCATGATGGTGGCTTCAAGTTCTAACGAAAAACTGTTGTGATTTGTAGTGGTATCTAAAAGATCTCAAACCCCGGGCTAAATTAAAAAGTGCAGAGGGATTATGTATATTGTTGTTGTCTCCGTCATACAATAATTGTGTGAGGGTTCTGCGCTGAGGGTTGGGTAGGCCGGAAGGCGGCATAAGGGCGGTTTTTCTTAGAGGGCCTTAGTGCAGCGGAGATGAAAGAGTCGTTTGCTTGAGGACCCACTGGACCGCAGTTTACGGCTTTTTCGCGCAGCAAACTTAGGCCCTCTTGAAAAAGTGCTCAGACGCCTCCGGGCTACCCGGCCCGGTGCCGGGTGATGCTGAGGGTAAGAAGCTCCATTTTGGGTTAAATGTAAATGGTGGATACCATTCATGTTTTCATGATAAACTGTTTGGTAATCAGTTTTTAAAGATATCCGGACCTGTTCAATAACTATTATAATTTTTTTAAATTATGATTTAAGAGTTGAGAAGGCGGAGAGATGAAAAATAAATTCTATGCAATAACACTAATCTGTGTTTTCTTTGCGTTTCCTTCAAATTTACTTTCAGCCGACTTTAAAGTGACCTTTATAAATCCTGGCGTTTCAGATGCTACCCATACCACCGGTGGCTTTTGGTATAATGTGGGATCTTTTATGAAAGCGGCTGCCGAAGATCTAAATATCGATCTTGAAATACTTTATGCAGAAAGAGACCATTTGAAGCTGGCACGTTTGGTTCAAGAGGTGTCCAACAGAAAAAATAAACCCGATTATTTGATCCTTGTGAATGAGATGAAACAGGGGGGAAATCAATTAAAGGCGGCAATGAACGCCGGGATTAAAACCTTCATGATGCTGAATACATTGGTTGAGAACGATACTGTCCAAAAGTATGGGGTTCCCCGTGAAAAATATAAGGATTGGATAGGCACATTGATTCCGGACAATCGCTATGCGGGGTATCAAATTGCAAAATCACTAATTGACAAGGCATTAAAGAAGGGTTTTTTGGCGAAAGATGGAAAACTTCATATCGTCGGTATGGCCGGGGATTTTGTGACTCCTGCTGCCATTGAAAGAAATGAAGGATTAAAAAAGGCCATAGCTGAATATGCAAATGTGGACCTTAAACAACTCTTCGTTTGTCATTGGTCCAAAGACAATTCCCGGAGTAAAACGCCTGTTGTTTTCAAACGTTATCCTGAGGTGGGGGCTATCTGGGCGGCGAATGATCCAATTGCCATGGGAGTGATGGAAGCGATGGTTAGTTTAGGTAAAAAACCCGGACATGAGGTTTTTATCGGGGGGTTAAACTGGGACGTTCCTGCGCTTAAGAAAATCCAGGAAGGGGCTTTAACAACTTCAATGGGTGGGCATTTTATGACGGGTGGCTGGGTCATGGTCTTGCTTCATGATTATCATCATGGGAAAGATTTTGCCCAGAAGGGTACCAATCTAAAGGAGAAGATTTTTAGTGAGATCAACTCCTCTAATGTGGATGAGTATTTACAAAAGTTTGGTGACCAAAAATGGGGCAAAATCGATTTTACTCAATTTTCCAAGGTGCTGAATCCTAAAGTCGAACAGTATCAATTTACCTTAGACGCATTGTTAAAACAAATGGATTGAAGGGTTATATGAAAAATACCAAGATCAATATTCTAATACTGATTATAGTTTGTTTTTTGCCATTGACCGGGCTCGCAAAAGATAAAATTATCTGGTTAACAAAACATTGGCCTCCTTTCATGGAGCTGGATGAGTCTCGTGAGAATATAATCGGTGGCCAAAGAGGCATCCAATTGAAATTGCTGCAGGCCAGTCTGACGGAATACGAACACCTCAATAGAGAAATGTCATGGAGCCGGTTTTGGTTTCTTGTAAAAACCGGAGAGAAAATCTGCAATTGTATGTCTCTCAAAAGTCAGGAAAGGGAGAAAATTGCTGAGTTCTCAATTCCAATCAGTGTGGCTTTACCAAATCATATTGTTATGCGAAAAGAGACAATGGCCAGGCTTGGCTCGCCTGAATCATTATCTTTGATCTCGTTAATGCAGGATCCGAGGTTTAAAGGATTGCTGATTACAAAACGGTCCTATTCCCAAGATATTGACACTTTGCTGCAACAACAGGAAAAAGGGTCTAATATTACTAGGACAATCATTGATGAGCAGACCTCTTTAAAAATGTTGGCAAAAAAACGTATGGATTACATTCTGGAATATCCTTTCGTCATTACAAGGACGACCCAAAGGGATCTGCAAGATTTAAAAGATAAATTCGTTAATGTACCCATAATGGAAATTGCGCCGTTTTATTATGTCTATGTGGCATGTCCCAAAAATGAATGGGGAAAAACCGTAATCAGCAAGATCAATAATTCACTGAAAAAATTAAGATCCGCCGAGGCTTTTCGAAATGCACTGAAAGAGTCATACAGTGGGCAAAGTCTAAAAGTCATTTTGGAGTTTTACGATACGCGTTTGTTGGGGGGCAATGAATAATTAGAAGTAAATCTGTTATAGTTATTTTTTTTAAATTCTGTTCCTGTTATGGTGACACCTTCCTCGTTATAATGCCGTTAGGATCGGCTCCAAAATTACTTGATCTTTTGTTTTCAAAATACCCAGTAGGGGTTTTTATAAAAAATACCCATTTAAGGGGTTTTGGAAATAATTTAGATCAAGTTATTTTGTAACGATTCCTTAGGCTAAAAAGCATTGTAACCAATACAGGAAATAAAAAAATGACTTCTATCCCCTCACAAAGGCACCTGTTCGATATCCCTGAAAATGTGGCCTATTTTAATGCGGCGTATAATTCTCCACAGTTAATCGAGTCATGCAATCGATTGAAAAGCGGTGCTGAGTTTAAAAATCACCCTTGGGAACGGACTCCGTCAAGCTTTTTCGATGATGCGGAAGTATTGCGTAGTCTGGCAGCAGATATTTTAGATGGAGATCGTGACGGTTTTGCCGTGGTCCCCGCAGCAAGTTATGGCATCAGTACTGCTGCCCGCGCGATTGAAGGACAACTGCAAAAACGGGATCAGATTCTGATTATTGCCGAGGAGTTTCCAAGCAATGTGTTGCCGTGGCGAAGAACGGCGCAGGAAAGAAATGCCGAAATTTTGACAGTTCCTACCCCTCGTGACGGCAACTGGACATCTGCTATCTTGGATCGGATAACTCCTGAAGTAAAAGTTGTTTCTGTTTCTACCTGCCATTGGACTAATGGCGCTGTGATCGATCTGGTGTCCATCAGCAAAGCATGTCGTGATATAAAAGCTACGCTGGTGATCGATGCAACCCAGACATTAACTGCAATGCCATTTTCAATCAAAGATATCAAACCTGATTTTTTAGTGTCTGCCGGTTATAAATGGATGTTATGCCCTTATGGCTTTAGCCTGTTGTATGTTTCTGAAAAATGGCGTGACAGCCGACCTTTGGAAGAGGTATGGCTGGCACGGGATAATTCAGAAAATTTTGCAGGGTTGGTTAATTACTCAGACATCTATCTGCCCGGCTCACGGCGGTTTGATGTCGGCCAGAAATGCACTACCACAATTTTACCCGGCGCAATAGCAGCTCTTGAACAGATAAAGACCTGGGGCGTAGGCAATATTTCAGATTCCCTCTCCATTATCAACAAACGGATTAATAAAGCCCTTGCACAATTGGGGTTTGATTTGCCAGAGGAAGCACAGCGTACGCCACACATGTTCGGTGCGGTCTTGCCTAAAGGCTATACCGGGAACCTTGTAGCGAAATTGGCAGAAAAAAATATTTTTATAAGTCAAAGAGGGAATGCAATTCGGTTTGCCCCTCACCTCCATATCAATGACCAGGATATCCATCGTCTTTTAAATGCTATAGAAGATGTCGTTCAATAAACGAATACAGCCTTGCAGCCTTGCCGTTTTAGTATTCCGTGATTGCATAGGAGTTGGGCCGATTTTATGACAATGCTGTATCATGAAAATGATTAGTTGGGTGGGGGCCTGGGCTTCGGGCTGCTCTGGGAAAAAAGAAGCCCCCGGGGTGGCCGGGATGTCGGCGTTTCCGGGGGCGTTTGTACATCAGTTGCAAAAAAAATTGGGATTAATCCTGATACTTAAATGATACCCTTAAGTTGGTACGGAACTGGGCGGGTTTGCCTGCTTCGATTTTAATATCCAGCTTCTGGACCTCTGCAATTCTTAAATCCCGCAGAGAGCTGGATGCTCTTTCAATTGCTTTTACGGCTGCATCTTCCCATGATGTGGGGCTTGAACCGACCAGATC
>PIVQ01000193.1 GCA_003354055.1 Desulfobacteraceae bacterium
GATCGTCCAGCACCTTGGGTTGAACCAGCAAATAACGCTAACGGCATAGTATTGAATCGCTTTGTTGTTTTGCTGCACTCCTGATCATAGCGGAACATATTTTTGATATTTGCTATAGAGTTGCAATCAAAAATAAATACTGTATCCTTAAATATACGACAGTTCTATTTTTCTGAATTCCCAGGTACTATATTTTTTAATTTCGCGTCAGTCCGAGGAGGATATTATGATACGATTTTTTTCATTGGTGGCATTGTTCGTTCTTTTTGCATGTTCCCAGTTTGTATATGCAGAAACAACAATCTACAGTATTGAAATTCCTGGCCTGCATGAACGAAACGGAGGTGGCGACTATGATAAAATTATTGATAAGACATTGATAAAACCAGGTTTGGCAAAGATGCGGACCTTACCTCCAGCAAAAGCTGAAAATGAATTTTCCAAGTGTACGAATTGCTGTTTCAGCCCGGCTAATAAGAACCCGGAGTTTTATGACTATGGTGATGATATTATCAAAACAAAACCCATGGGCGTGGCCAAGGTATATATATTTACCGGAAAAGGTCAGAAAATCATCAGCAACCTATCTGATTTAAAGGGGAAAAAAGTCGGGGTACGGTTTGGTATGCCCTATGGAAAAACATTTGATGAAGCAGGGTTAAGTACAGACGAGGTGCCTGCCATTGAACAGAATATCAGGAAGCTGGATGCGGGAAGGATAGACGCCTTTATTGCCTATGTCCCCGATGCCTATGATACCTTTGAAAAATTGGGCATTCCCCCGTATCCCCATGATGTGGATAATCCAATCGCAGTCCATGAAGATTGCCTAGTCTGCCGTGACGTTCCTTCTGAAGTGATTGATGCGTTTAACAATGGATTGTAAAAAAAGAGAAGGTCTGACATCATCACTCTCAATGGGGGGATGGTTCCCATTGGGAGTGGCGAAAGGCATTTTTATTCAGCTTTCCGTATTCTTACCGGTTAAAATCTGTCATAAAGCCGAAAGTTAAGGTGATTCCGGTCAGAATAAAGGCTATACTGAACATGATCTTGTAAGAAAGGCTGCCCAGGTCAGATGTCCAATCCAGTCCCAGCCCGAAGATCAGCGGGTAACCGACGGAAAATATAAGAGTCAGCAGGGGGGCAACGGCAAAGTAAGAAGTTGCATCTGTCCTGCCGGAAAACCTTTTAATCAAAGGGGAATAGAGAATGCCCCGGACGCCCCTGCAGAATCCCATCATCAGGCTTGCCAGTAAAAAACCCCAGAATCCGGGAAAGAAGATCAGGATCAGCAACATGGCCATGCACATGACTTTTGTTGACAGGAATTTTGTTTTTAAATTAAGCATATCCAATGTGCCCAGGGCAATATTGGTCAGGATAGAACCGAAATAAATGGCGCAGACAAACAGCCCTGTAGCTGTGGCAGCGCCTATGGCGAAGTGCTGGACTGCATAGTTGGCATAAAAGGCCATGATCGTGAGTACAATATAATTATCCAGGTCCCCCACCAGGAAAAACAGGAGCCTTTTATTGCCCAGGATATCCTTAAGCGTATTCTTGGTGTGCCGGATTATTCCGTTGGAATCCGGTATCTCCTGTATGGGTTCCGGCATCTCATGGGTCATCAGAAAAAAAAAGGATCCGATCAGAAACAATATACCTGAGACCAGAAAAATCCAGGCGGCAGATACAAGGGAAAAAGAAAAGGTTTCCACCATTTTTAAGATAAAGATACTGGCAATGATCTTAGCCAGATTCTGGGCCATGTACATGACAGACAATCCTTTCAGACTTTTTCTTACGGAAAAAATTTTCACAAGAAAATTAAGCCAGACCGGAAATGTCAGGCCGATGCAAACAGAAAAAATACCGTAGGAGATGAAAAAGGCCGGCAGGATCAGGGCCGGATCTGTCATGAAAAGGAGAAACAGGCCGAATCCTAGGGTGGAAAGGGAAGACACCAGGTGGAGATTCATGACCAGCGACCGCTGAAAGGCAAAATTTCGGCAATAATAGCTGGACACCAGGGGAAATACCGAGACACCCAGCATGAGCATGGCCGGCACCAAACCGATGAGAAAATTAGAGGCCCCCAAGTGTTTCAGAAAGACCTGGAGAAACGTGGACTCCATAATGACAGGGAATCCTAAGCCCCAGAAAAACTCCACAGCAGCTATCCCAGTTGCGTTTCTGGTATAATATCTGTCGATTCCTGAGGACATGTTCAAGGCATCAAGAATTATCTGTTTTTCCAGGTGATTGCAACCCGGGTGATATCTTTTTGATCTAAGGTGTGAAGTTCAATGCGCCACCCGTGGATTTCAGCGGTCAGGCGGGCTGAGTAAGTGCCGAGGCCAGTGCCCTGCATTTTCCCGGAAGTGACGAATTTTTCAAAAAAACGCTCCCGGATATCCGGGGGAACTACTCCCTGATTCTCAATGGCAATGGTGATGGCCGCATTCCTGGTCAGTGAAATGTCTACATAGCCCCCTTTCGGAGATGCTTCCAAGGCATTTGTCACAAGATTGCTCATCATGGAGTAGAAGAGGAGTTCATCGCAGAAAATTGGAAACCTGTCTTCCGGCTGCCTTGGGTGTTCGTTAATTCTAACCCGGACACTGAGTGACAAGGGCTTTATGAACCTGTCTCCCCCGATGAGTATCTGGTCCAGCAGGGGCAGGATATCGGTCTCCTTCGCATAAAGGGTGTATGAACCGTTCTCCAATTTATACAGGTCCAGGGAGCGGTTGATCATGTTCAGCATGGTATAGCATGCGTTCATCTGGTCCTGGGCCATATCCCTGATGTCGTCTTTATCAAGGTACATGTCTGAGTCAAACATCTGGGCCGAGGCCAGGAGAACCTGTAGAGGATTTTTCAGGTCATGGCGGGTCACCTGCTCCACCTGTTCCCGAAGCTCGATGTTCTCCTTTAGGATTTCATTCTGCCGTTCAAGTTCCTTTCTGGCACCAGCCAGTTCAAGCTGGGTTTTGACCCTGGCCCGGATAACCGCCGCATTAAAGGGTTTTGTGATATAATCCACTGATCCCAGTTTAAATCCCCGGGTTTCATCCACCGCCTCAGTCAGGCTGGTGACAAAGATGACCGGGACATCCCTGGTTTCCGGATCCAGTTTGATCCTTCTGCAGACTTCGTATCCGTCCATCTCCGGCATTAATATATCCAGCAGGATCAGATCAGGCAGTTCCTTACGGATCGCTTCCAGAGCTGAGATGCCGTCTGTGGCAACGCTGACATTGTAATCGTCCCCAAGGGTTTCTACCAGGATGTCTAAATTGGCTGCCACATCGTCGACCACCAGTATGCGTTTGTCTGAGAAATCTGACATACCTATAGCAAATCGCAAAATAGGTTCTGAAACCATAGTATTTGCTTCTCCCAATTAGGGTTGGAAATTCCGCATGCTACAATCGATTTGCCTTTTGGTGATTGTCTTTTCTATGGATGTTTTTCGGAACATTCTTTTGACAATCACTATAACTCCCAAATCTTTTATTGTCCGGGCCGCTCGGCCAGGCCAAATTTATAAGGCGTTGCGGCTATTGGGCAATGCAGGCCCCGAAAACGGTAAAGGAGAATCCGTCAGCCGCAATGGTCCCGGTCATTTTTCCGGTTGCCTGTGAGATGACAATATTCCATGCCCGACCGTTCTGGGAGCCGTGAAGAATTAGGTTTCCCTCCATGGTTTCAACTTTTTCAATGGGAGATGTTGCTATCCTTTGGTTATTAGCTTTACCGACCAGCACCTTCTCTGTGAAATTGATCTTGATAAATTCCGGGAATTCAAAAGTCTCAGGGAGTCCCTTGTCACATTCTATCCCTGGTGCGCATTCAATCACCTCCATCACCGAGCAGATCAAAGGCTTTGAACCGTCAAAATCCTGGGCTGCTGCATAAAACGGAAAAATTAAAATTGCTAAAATTAAGATAAAAAGGGCTTTTGTTTTTATCATGTCAGTCTCCTTGATCTAAATTATTTTACGGTAGCCGTAAACTATTTTACGGTAAGCCGTTAATTATTTTACGGTGTGGCCGTAAATTATTTTACGGTGTAGCCTTAAATTATTTTACGGTGTAGCCTTTACCTTCAAGGCAGGCTGAATAGGCTCGATTGTATCCATTTCGCTGCTGGGCATAATTGTTCGCCTCCTGCTGGGCCCACTGCTGCTCTGCCTGGCTTTGCTGTTTAACCTGGTCCCGGCGTCTCATTCCGCCCATCAGACCGCCAGCTGCAGCTCCGGCTGCGGCACTCGTGCCCTTGCTGTTATTGGTGATGGCTCCGACAGTGACGCCCACAAGTGCTCCCCTTGCAGCACCCCGTACTGCTCCGCCTTTCTGGGCTTGTTCGGGAGGAGGTGCGCTTGATGTTGTCGGCGGTGCCATGGGATCAAATCCGCTTTGTTTTTTTGCCCATTGGTAACAGTTATACTTGTCTTTCTCCAGCTGCTCATCACTCTGGCCCTGGGCAGGAAAGATCACCAACTCATTTGATACTGCCGAGCCTGCGAAAAGAAATACGACACTTAAAACGATTAATGAGTTCAATGTAATTTTAAACGCTGAATTCATGATTCTCCTCCATTTGTTTATATCGTCAGAATAGATACCAAGCGGTTTGGTAAATTGTTTGTGTCAGATACCTTACTTCATAATGGAAATTTGAAAAATAGTCACCGACTATTTGGTTGTAACAGAAAAAAAATGTATAATCCATTTTGTGGGGATAATTTATTAAAATGGGAGACCAAGAATGATTAAGAAAATGATTTTTCTGATTGTTGCATGTTGTCTTTTTTGGGGAAACAGTCTTAGCGCTCCTATCATTACTTTGGGGTATGTGGATTTTCCCCCCTACGAGTTTAACACCACCGGCAAGCCTGACGGCATAATGGTTAAAATTGTTGAAACCGTTTTTAAAAAAGCAGACATTCCCTTGGAGCTGCAGTTCTTTCCTTTCAAACGCGCATATGAATATGCAAAAGAGGGTAAGAGTAACGGGCTGTTCAATTTTTATAAAACAATAGAACGGTTGAGCCTTTTTGATTACACAGAACCTATTATTAAAAATCCTCTGGTCTTTTTTGTACGAAGAGACGCTGTCGTAAAATTTAACAAGCTTGAAGATTTAAAAGGACTGATAGTCGGGGTGATGCGTGGCTATACTTATGGTACGGATTTTGACGAGAGCGAAATATTTACAAAGGCAAATGCAAATTCCCACAAATCCAATTTTAAGAAACTCGTACTTGGGCGAATTGATGTCTACCCGTGTGATAAACTTGTCGGCATACATGTGGCAATGGAACATAATTTAATGTCCGAATTAAAAATACTTCCCACACCTTTAAAAATTATGGATGGCTATATTGGTTTTACAAAAGGAAAACATCAGGATGTAATACGCAGAATCAATAAAGTAATCATGGAAATGCATAAGAACGGAGATATTGAAAAAAGTATCAACCAATATATTGAAGAGAGTTTATAGCAAATGTAAAGATAAACCCCGGTGCTGCCAAAAACGGCAACACCGGGGTACACACACCCTTCACCGGTAAAAAGGCCTATGCCTATTCACCGATTCTCAGGACTTCTCTTGCATATTTAATACTTTTGATGCAGGCGGCCATCTCCTTTTCCCTGGCCACTTCCATTGTATCTTCTCCCACATCCCATTCGATTTCAAAGGTGACACGGTCTGTGGGTGATTGTTCACGGATGATGTTATAGGTTTTAAAACAGTCAATATCTCCGTCCCCAAGGGCAACCCCATGAAATCGGATACCGAATTGATCCCGGCTCAGCTTGTGATCGCAGAAATGATTGGAGAATGCATAGGGGGCCAGTTTTTTTACGGCGGTTTCCGGATTTTCAAGTACACCCATAGAGTTGACCGTGTCCACACAGGCGCCCACCAGGGGATGATTGACCTGTTCGATCAGCCAGATAACTTCATCGGCAAAGGTTTCCGTATGGTTTTCCAGGGCCAGACGGATACCTGTCTTTTCCAGCAGGGGAAGGATGGTGAGAATCTCATCATAAACATCACAGAGCTGGCGCATGACCTTGGGATGAAAGCAGGAACCGTAAAGGGGGCTGGGACGCCGTATATCCAGGCTGAATTTGGCCAGATCCGCACCTATTTTACGGGCGATGGTAATGCCCTGCTCAAGCGTGTCGGTGAGGCGCGGGTCAAATTCCTCATCCCTTGAAAAATTATATTCAAGATAGAGACCCCGGGATTCTGCCACTTGCCTTACCTCTTCAAGACGGGCATCATCCTTGGTTTCAAGGTCGCATCCGGTGATATGAAGGCCGTCCAGTCCCCATTCCACTGCCCGGTCCATGAGTTCCATCAACGTCATGACCTTGGGTCTCGGATCTGCCTGGATTCCCCAGTTCTGGCCCAAGCCCCACAGATGGAGCGTATATGTATGCAATCCAAGTTTCATTTTTTTTGCCATAGAATGCCTCCGGAAGCGTAGTTTGTCACGGGCCGGTACCGCAGCCCGGGATTAAAGTATCGTTAATGTGATTCAGGTCTATTTCAAAAAGGTGTCACCGGGCTTTACATCCCCTTCTTTAAATCTGCTGTATCGCAGGGGGTTGTCCTTGTTGTCCATTTTCCCCGTGGCAATATCCGCCACCCGTTTACCTGCTTCAGGGGACATCATGACGCCGCACCAATATCCGCAGTTGAGGTGGAAGCCTTCAATCTCTTCACTGGGGCCGATGACGGGCTTTTCATCCGGGGTGTAAACATAGAATCCTGCCGATACATTAACGTCTTCAGCCTTGAGATCTTCGGCAACTTCTTCAAGGAAGGGGTTAAGCCTTGAAACCCTGTAAATGGATTCTGCGGCAAAATCCCAGTCTGTGGGTGGTTCGTCAGATGGTACCGTGTCAGGCTCATCCGGATCTACCCAGGCACAGAGCAGGCCGCCGGCTTCAGGACGCCAATAGCTGTGATTGACTAGGTCCACGGTAAAGGGGGCATCTGCCGGAAGATCCGGATGATCTGATTTGATAAAGGCCTTCTGGCGGCGGACGGTTCTGAAGGGCATGTCCAATCCAGCCATCTGGCCTATGGCGCGGGCATAGGGACCTGCGCAATTGACCACCAGGCGGGTGGAAATCTTTCCTTTATCCGTTTCAACACAGCAGACCCCTTTAGCGTCGGTCTGTATTCCGGTCACCATTGTTTTCATGAAAAAACTGGCATCGTCAGCGCCTTTGGCAAAACCGTAGGTGGCCTCGTGGGTGGATAACCATCCGTCCCGGTCGTTGAAACTCGCGCCTACGGCATCCGGCGCAAGAAAGGGAAACCGCCTGTGCAGGTCCGGCCCTGTGATCAGTTCAGAGCCTTTAACCCCGCAAGCTTCATATAGGTGTATGGCTTTTTCAAGTTCAGGCAACTGGGAGTCCTGGTCCGTGACAAAAAGATAGCCCCGCTGGGTGAGGTGGATATCAATATCCGACCGCCCGATAAGGTCGTTGAAGTTTTCAAACATCCCGACACTTGGCAGGGCAATGTCTGCCATCGACTTTTCAGTAAACTGGGTACGGAAGCATTCTGCACTGGCAGCCGTGGTCAGGCTGGACAGGCCATCCCGTTTTTCAATGAGAATGGTTTTCATGCCGGCCTTGGACAGCCAGAAGGCGGTAGCCGTGCCTACGATGCCGCCGCCGATGACCACGGCGTCGGCCGTCAGGGTGTTAAACGCCTGGGGAATTTGTATTTCACTCATAATATTATCCTTTTATCCTTTGCGAATGGTCTCCATATAGGCGTCAAGATCCTTTTTCACGCCCGCATCCATCTCAGGAGGCGTATAATCATCCAGGATTTCCTTGTACTTTGCATTGGCCCGGGCTTCCATGGAAAGGGACCCTTTGGAACTCCAGGCATCGAAGTTTTGTTTTTCCTCCAGAATGGGAGAGTATATTTCTTTTTTAAAGTGTTTAAAGGTATGCATATTGGTGAGGAATTCACCACCCGGTCCCACCTGAGAGATGGCCTCTACCGCAAGTTTTTCAGGTGTCAGTTCTTCTCCCCGTTTGATTCGTTTACACATGCCGCAGATTTCAGCATCAATGATGAATTTTTCATAGGAAGCGGTCATATAGCCTTCCAGGATACCGGCTGCGTGCAGGACAAAGTTGATACCGCTTAATGTGGCCATCTGCATACTCATCATGGATTCGTAAGCTGCCTGGGAGTCCACCTGCTTGGCATCGGTCAGCGCACCGCCGCCCCGGCAGGGCAGGTTGTAGAATCTGGCCATCTGGGCTGTGGCTGCTGTGTTCACTGCCATTTCAGGCGCACCGATACTCAAGGTGCCGTAGCGCATGGCCGTTGCAGAAGAAGATCCTGCAAAAACAACCGGTGCACCTTCCCGGACCAGTTGGGACAAAACGATGCCGGCCAGGACCTCAGCATTCTGAACCACCAGGGTGCCTTCCATGGAAACGGGAGAGGTGGCCCCGGCAATGGACAGGGAGGAGATCAGCTGGGGCATGCCTGCCTTTGCATAGGTCATAATGGCACCGGCCATTTTATCGTCATAGGCCAGAGGTGTAAGAGATGTAAGAATGCTGACAAAGGGTGGTTTTTTGGCCATCTCTTCTCTGGAGCCGAATACCCGGGATGCCATTTCAATGGTCTCTTCCGCATCCTCTGCACTAGTGCCGGCCCCCATAAAGGGCTTGTCGGAAAGGGTCATGGCAGCATAGATCCGCTCCGCATTCCGTTTTTCAACCGGAATATCGTTGGGCTCGGTCATCATACCGCCGGTGATGTCAATATAGGGAATGGCATAGGCCAGCTTTGCGAAATTTTCAAAATCCTCAAGGGTTCCCTGCCGGCGGCCGTTATCCATACAATTGACGAATGGAGCACCATAGCAGGGCATGAACGCAATATGATCGCCGCCGATAATAACGTTTTTCTCAGGATCCCTGGCATAGAGTGTAAACTGGGAAGGGGCTTTTTTTATTTCGGTTTCCACCAGGGATCTTTCAAAGTAAACCCGTTCACCATCTACCCTGCATCCGGCCTTTGCATAAAGCGCCCTGGCAGGCTCATATTTAATGTCCAGTCCGGTGGTTTCAAGAACCGTCATGGTTGCATCGTGGATTAGTTCCATATCATCCTGGGAAAAATATTCAAAAAACCGCATATTGCGTCTCCTTTGGGGTGCCGTTGGCTGTGCCGCGTTAAATGTTAGAATCGTATTTTGCATCTTCTATGCCATGTCTGAACTCATAAAATATGAACGATGTTCACTTCGGTAACATCTTGAATTTATGGTTTCTTTTGTTCTGAGATAAATCCTCTTTACTGGGGCATGTAAAAAAAAGTGAAAAAATCAAAAAAGTTTTATAATTCTTGCAATTTTGCTCAAAATCGGTCATTGATGCGGTCATACGCTGACAGGGTGACAATTATAAAAAAAATATATAAAAAATTATTGATAATTTGGAGCTGCCATGGATATTGATAAGTTTGATGATATTGATATATACCGGGTACTTGATTTTCTGCATGAAGGGGTGGTGATTTCCGATATCACCGGTAAAATTATTTTTTTCAATGAGGCCCAGGGTAAAATCGATGATTTTACCAGGGAAGAGACCATCGGGCGCAACATCACCGATGTATATAAGCTGGACGATAAAACCAGCCCCACCATGCGCTGCCTGAATACAGGAGAGCCCATTATCAATGAAACCCTGGTATACCGGACAAGGTTTGGGCGTGTCTCCAATATCATTTCCAATGTATATCCTTTGTATAAGGGTGGTAAGCTTATCGGCGCCATTAATTTTTCCAAGGATTATCAGATCCTTGAAAAGATAATGGAGTCTGATACAAAAGAGGAAAAAAAGACCCGGTCCGGCAACGGCACCCGTTTTTCTTTTAAAGATATCATCGCATCTGATCCGGATATGCTCAATGCCATTCATATTGGTAAAATGGCGTCGGGTTCTCCTTCACCCATTATGATATCCGGGGAAACCGGTACGGGAAAAGAACTGTTTGCCCAATCGATTCACAACCACAGCCATAGAAAGAAAAAACCCTTTATTCCGGTCAATTGTGCAGCCATTCCCGAACATCTGCTGGAGGGAATTTTGTTCGGAACCTCAAAGGGGTCCTTTACAGGTGCCATTGACAAACGGGGGCTTTTTGAACAGGCAGACGGAGGCACCATCTTTTTAGATGAGCTGGATTCTATGCCCCTGACCCTTCAGGCAAAGCTCCTCCGGGTCATTCAGGAAAAAAAGGTCAGAAAACTGGGATCTCTGGTTGAAAAAGCCCTGGATGTAAAAATTTTATCATCAGTGTCAAAACCTCCCCTTGACATCATACAGACCGGTGCTCTGCGTATGGATCTGTTTTATCGTATGGGAGTGGTCTCAATACTGCTGCCGCCGCTAAGGGAACGAAAGGGCGGGTTTAATGCCCTGGTAAAAGCATTTATCAAGAAGTTTAATTTGGCATTGGACGAAAAGGTGACCGGGGTCTCGGATAGGGTAACCCGGTTGTTTGACCAATACCACTGGCCGGGAAATGTCAGGGAACTTGAGCATAATATTGAAGCGGCCATGAATATGGTGGGGGGAGAAAACGTCATCCGCCTGATGCA
>PIVQ01001799.1 GCA_003354055.1 Desulfobacteraceae bacterium
TTTAAATTAAAGGTCGCTGCACGGCGTTTACCGCTGTCAATTACGATACGTATGCCTTCAATAGTTAAACTGGTTTCGGCCACATTAGTAGTAAGCACTACTTTGCGCATGCCCTCTGGCGCGGGGGCAATAGCAGCTTGCTGATTAGCTTTATCTTGCTCGCCAAATAGCGTTGCCACCGTGCAGTTATTGGGTAAATCAGTGAGTGCTTGTTGTACACGTAGTATCTCAAACTGCCCAGGTAAAAATACTAATGCACTACCTGTTTGCTCATCAAGCGCTTGTTTTATTATTCCAGGAATTGCATCAAGCCAGCGGCTTTCATCTTTTATGGGTATATATACTTCGTCTATTGGGTAGCTGCGACCATTTGATTGAATAACAGGGCAATCAAAAAACGCAGTGTAACGCTCACTATCAAGCGTTGCCGACATAAGCATGATGGTTAAGTCTTCACGCAATGCGCTTTGGGTCTCTAGTGCAAACGCCAGTGAAGTGTCGGCAGCAATTGAGCGCTCATGAAATTCATCAAATATCAGTAAATCAATATCGCTTAATTCTGGGTCGTTTTGTAGCATGCGTGTCAGCATGCCTTCGGTCACTATTTCAAGGCGCGTATTACTGCTT
>PIVQ01000939.1 GCA_003354055.1 Desulfobacteraceae bacterium
ACAGATAAAACTGACGCTGCTAAATTGGTACAGCTTCTGAAGGGCAACTTTCTGAAAGAAGTGTACCATTCAAAAGACAAATTTATATACTTGCGAAGGCTTGTAAGTGGTTATGAAGACCTTGTTAAAGCAGGTTCCCGATTAAAGTCACAGCGTTACTCATTACTTCGAATGTGTGGAAAAGACGGATACGAAAAAGACATTACACTGGACTCCAGAGAAGAACAGTTTGTTCTTGCTGGTCTGGATCGGCAGATAGGAGACTATGAGGAAGGAAAAAAAAATTACGAGAAAGAATTTCAACGCCTTTCCCGGAAATATCCGGAAATCAGGCAGCAAAAAAGCTTACCGGGCATCGGGAATGTTCATGCCATGCAGATTGTGTCCCGGGTGGTTACTCCTTGGCGCTTTCCAAATAAAGGGCATTATCTGAGTTATGCAGGACTCATTAAATTGGAGAAAATAAGTGGTGGTAAGAGCTACGGGAAGAAAAATCCACGCTACAGTAGACAATTGAAAAATGTTTATAAAATGGCTGCCTTATCAGCTATTGGCGGGAATAATCCTATCAACGAGTACTATGAATACCTGATGAAAGAAAAAAGTTACCCTCCATATCATGCAAGACATAAGGCTTGTCGACGGTTAGCGACACTAAGTTTTGGAGTATTAAAAAGTGGTGAAATGTATAAATGCAAAGTGAGGGAGGTTAGGGAAACACACCAATAAAAAATATCAGGCCTAAGCACTGCGTTCACATGTATTAAAGTGGAAAACGGTCTTAAGGTTAGGGGAGAGCGCTCAACGATCAGCGTGACACTTCTTAATACAGGAAATGGTCCAAGTTCTCGATTAGCCCCCCTTTATTCCTATATTTTATCGTAGCCCAATCCAGATCAAGATTGAGTTGATCGGAAAGAGAGCTCAGATAGGCGCATGGGGAATACTGAATATCCCACATTAATCGACACATGATAAAGAGAGAACCGTTAATCAGAACGTAATTGATTTGAGCCGTTGCAGGAGGCCGGATGGTTGCAGGAGACCGTAAGCAAGAAAAATTGGATTTCTTGTTAAGGGAAGAGATTTTTCTATTGACTTACTTTCTCATAGGCGCCGTTCTCGCTTGTTGGACATCTCTCACCATATTTACAATTGCTGTTGGCAAGTTTCATTGTGGATAAGGTTGTTCAGCAGAATGCTGCCAATGCAGAAGAGTCTGCGTCTGCTTCAGAAGAGATGGATAGCCGGCGATGGCAATGCCACGCCAATTAACGGGATGGTTTATTTTTGATTCCCCGCCTAACTCATAGTTTACTTTGAGTGTTGTTTTATATAAATTTTCCATTTTTCTTCAACCCATGACAAATGCTCCATCATCATCCTGCGTGCGGAGGAAGGATCTTGCTTCTCAATGGAGATAAACACATTCCGATGTTGCTCAAAAAGGTTTACAATATTTGCCTTTTCGTCGCTCATAACACCCATTACATACTTAAGATAGTCATCTGAAATATCAAATATATTTTTTAGAATATGACCTCTGAAAATATTGTGGCCTGACTGGGCAATGGCAAGATGAAATTCAAGGTCGTCATATAAGCCGATCGTTTCATTTTTCATGTCCATTTCCATTTTTTGAAGAACACATTTCATCTTTTCAAGATCAGCTTCTGTGCGGTGTTTCGCTGCCGCCCAGGCAGATGCCAACTCAATATCTTTGCGGACTTCATAGAGTTGAATCAGTTTCTCTTTATCCTCCTCAAGAATTTGGCGTAACGGATCGGAAATAATTGACTTGCTCAAGCTACTGATATAAAGCCCCTGTCTTTTTCTGGCCTCCACAAATCCCTGGGTTTCAAGAATATTGATAGCTTCCCTCAGGGATGACCGGCCTACGCCAAGCATTTCTGAAAACATCCGTTCCGGAGGCAGCTTTTCGCCGGACTGCAATTTCCCATCTTTGATCAGATCCCGAATTTGATCTGCAATTTCCTCACTGACTTTTTGTAACCTGACTTTTTTAAATATTGTACTCATGCCTCAATTCCAAGAAAAATTATGTTGATTATCTTAAATTTAAGAAAATGTTCTCTATTGCACCTCAGAATAAATATCAAATGGGATCCTGGCTTGTCAATAACAATATCATTGGTCTGACCACAGACATAACAAGAGAATTGAGCCCTATTTATCATAAATGCGCAAAGATCTTTCATCAAGTCGACTTGTACTATGGGCAGATATTAGCAACACAATAAAATGTATTTGTCTCAATAGTTTTCTTTGCGCCACCCCCTAAAGAACTGGATTAAAAGGGTATTGTTCTGATGGCGACACCCTTGCTTATTGCGCTGTGTCTTTTCAACACATAAAAAAGCTGAGAATTTAGAAAAATATTGACACACCCAAAAAGCACTGGTATGAGTATCAGACCAGTGCTAGAAATAACGTATTTAATCATTAATCAAGGAGAGATCGCAATGAAAAAACAAATCGCCCTTAGTCTTTTTGCCGCAAGCCTTGTTCTGATGTTGTCAATTGTGGCCCATGCCCAGGAAAAAAAGCTGCTGCTCAAGACCCCGCTC
>PIVQ01001800.1 GCA_003354055.1 Desulfobacteraceae bacterium
GTGTTTTAAGCTCATGGCTAACGTTATCTAATAGGTGAGTTTTTAAGCTGCTAAGTTCTCTCTCTTTTAAATTAGCTTGTTCTGCTATTTTAGCCCTATACCTTGCGGTTACAATTAGCCAGATTATAAATAGCACTGAGATAATGTAACTCGCATAGGCAAAATTGCTTTTCCACCAAGGTGGAGTAACCATAAGTGCAGCCATCGTTTTATCATCACTCCATTGGCCGTATTGGTCTTTAACTTTTACAATAAAGTGATAGTTTCCAGCGGGAAGTTGAGAATAGCTAACTTGCCTCTGATTTTTGTTTGCGTATAAAAACTGCTTATCTAATCCAGCTAACTTATAAGCATATTGATATTGAGAAGGGGGCTCCGCACTGTTTAAAGCAGAAAACTTAAAGCCGATAACACCGTCTTCTTCTTTAAAAAAGAGCCTGTCTGTATAGCTTATAAGCTTAGCCGCTTGAGTATTGGCTTTAATATATTGCTGCGTCGCGACTGACTGGTTATAAATAAGTAAGTCTGTAATAAGCGGTTCTGGAGGTTGGATTGCTAGAGTTAGTTTTAGCGGATCAAATTGATTAAACCCATTGATACCGGCCGAAAGTAATTCGCCAGAATTGT
>PIVQ01001801.1 GCA_003354055.1 Desulfobacteraceae bacterium
TCAATATGGATAGGTATGCCCAAAAAGCGAGAGCGGCGAGAACCGCTCGATCAGCGAGAGCAGCAGGTGGAGAACCTTCGGTTGGCCTTTTTTTATAGTAAGTGCTGCCGGGTAAAAAATGGTGCGCGAAGCGCCACAATAACTGTTCTCGCGGCTCTCGCTGTTCCAGCGGTTCTCGCTATTTTACCTAAACATCCAAATTGAGAATTGCTGGGCAGTACAGCCATGCGAATTCAGCAAGGCTGTATAGAACAACTCGGTTTCAGAGAATAGATCTACTACAGGTGGGATTCTAAATAACAATCAACTCTCCGGGTTTGGCACATTTCAGCGCCTCACTGGAAGAGACAAACTCCTCTGCCAGATGGGTACCGCAGACCACCGTCCCGGTTTTTGTAAGCGGCAGTCCCTTTTCAACGACCTCATCAGGTGAAATATGAATATTGCCGCCGTTCATATCCATCAACACAAACTCGGGACTCAACTTCAGTACCTGCTCTACCTGTGGGCACCAAAGCGTATCGGCAATATAGGCGAATGCCTTTTTCTCAGGGGTAGAAATATAAAATCCATAGGTATCAATCACATGGTCTAATTTAAAATATGAAAACACATTGGATTTCATT
>PIVQ01000940.1 GCA_003354055.1 Desulfobacteraceae bacterium
TATGATCTTGATGGATCTGACCGCTATGACTTATCTCTGGATGGATCATACATGCTGACTCCAGAGTTAAAATTAAAATATGATCTCCATTACTGGCAGACCGATGTGACCGGGTCCACGGAGAGCGACTTTGAGTCGCTGCATTTAAAACCGATTTATCTTCCCCAGGCATTGAGTGGGAAATTGGGGGCATGGAAATATAAGTTGGCTTTCGGCATGGAGTTGATCATTGATTTTGATAACGAAGCAGACGGTATTGGATCAGGATCAGACCAGATTGCCCCGTTAGCCGGTGTGTCACTGGCGCGAGGTAAAACGGTTCTGGTTCCGCTTGTTCAGCATTTCATGGAATTCAGCGGTCCGGATGTAAACAAAACCTCCTTTCGGCTGATTGCCCTTCAGATGCTGCCGAACAGGTTCTGGGGTAAGCTGGATGCCAAGGTACCTGTTGACTGGGAAAATGACAATGGGGTTCCTGCCAGCACTGAGTTCCAGCTCGGCAGAATGTTTACCCCATGGTTTGGTACTTATGTGGACGGGCTGTTGGGTATCGGCAGTGACAAGTCCTATGACTGGGGCGTTGGAATTGGGCTGCGTTTTAAGTACTGAAATAAAGATAAGGAAAATGCCTTGACCGTTGAACTGAAAATAAGAGAGCTGATCTGTGTTGAGAGTCTTGACTTTCAATATCCGGCCGGTGATTTTCGTCTGGCTATCCCGGAGTTCAGGGTCAAATCAGGCGAAAAAATCGGGGTTATCGGCCCATCCGGGTCAGGAAAAACAACCCTTCTCAATCTTCTGGCAGGGATTCTTGTTCCTGAAAAAGGGGAGATCGCCTTTGCCGGCCGGAATATTTCAGGATTACGCGACCGGGAACGCAGGGATATCAGAAGCCGTGAGGTGGGGTTTGTGTTCCAGGATTTCCAGCTCATCGATTATCTGCACATCATGGACAATATTGTTCATCCTTACAGGATTACAAAACAGCTGAAACTGACAGGAAAGATACGTGAGAGGGCAATAGGGCTGGCCCGTGATATGGGCATAGAAGACAAATTGATGCGTCTGCCACGGGACCTTTCCCAGGGGGAAAAGCAGCGGGCCGCCATCTGCCGGGCGCTGTTACCCAGGCCAGGGTTAATACTGGCCGACGAAGCAACCGGCAACCTGGATCCGGCCAATAAGGTGTTAATATTTGAACTTTTGCTCAGGCAGATTGAACGGTCAGGGGCCACTCTGGTGGCCGTGACCCATGATGAGGCCCTTCTAGGGTATTTTGACCGGGTAATCGATTTTCAGGAATTTTTTGAAAGGGTATGATGGACGCTTTTTATCTTTCTTACAGATATCTTGTCCATAACAAGGCAAGGACTGCAACACTGGTGGCCTGTATCACTTTGATCGGGTTCCTGCCCCTGGCCCTTGACCTGCTCCTTGACAGAAGCGAAGCCCGGTTGATGTCCCGCGCAGTATCCACCCCGCTTCTTTTGGGGGCAAAGGGCAGTGCCCTGGATCTTTCCATGAACTCCCTATACTTTGGCAACCAGGTGCCGGAACGGATCACCATGGCGGATTCCGATGACGTCATGGATTCAGACCTGGCAGTTGCCGTTCCCATGTACGTGCGGTTCAAGGCAAGGGGATTTCCCATCGTGGGTACCAGTTTTGACTATTTTGACTATCGAAACCTTGAGGTGGAGAAAGGAGAGATGCTGACCCTGGTGGGAGATTGTGTGGTCGGGGCATCGGCAGCAAAGGCCCTCGGGCTTGAGCCCGGTGCAAGTCTTATATCCTCTCCTGAAAGCCTGTTTGATCTGACAGGCGTGTATCCCCTGAAAATGAAGGTCAAAGGTATTTTAAAGAAAACCCATACCCCGGATGATCTGGCCGTGTTTGTGGACCTGAAAACCACCTGGGTGATCCAGGGTCTTATGCACGGTCACCAGGAGGTCCGGAATTCTCAAGATAAAAGTGTGATCCTCAAACAGACCGGTCAGAACGTCACTGCCAATGCAAAATTGTTTCACTATACTGAAATCACGGAAAAAAACATGGCCTCTTTTCATTTCCACGGTGATGTATCCGGCTATCCTTTAACCGCGGTCATGGCCTTTCCCCATGATAAAAAATCCGGGACAATTCTCATGGGACGTTATCTATCAAAGGAGGAATCATTACAGATTATCCGGCCCATGACGGTGATTTCAGGGCTGATGGAAACCATTTTCCGGTTTAAGAATATACTGGATGCCGTGATAGTAACCGTGGCACTGGCCACTCTGCTTGCCATAATCCTTGTCTTTTCCCTCTCCCTGCGGCTGAGGCAAAGGGAGATCCGGACCATATTCCGTCTGGGCTGCCGTAAAAGCACCATGGCCGGGCTCGTCAGTGCGGAAATCTCAACCATTGTTGCCGCAAGCGGGGTTCTGTGTGCCGGTCTTTTGTTTCTTGTAAATCTTTATGCGAATGATCTGGTAAGGCTGGTGTTCATCCGATGACATCAATAAATCAACAAAGGGTTCTTTACACAACAGGAGGGTAAGATGAACGTTCAATTGACATCTGTTTTTCGGCTGTTCCTTCTG
>PIVQ01001802.1 GCA_003354055.1 Desulfobacteraceae bacterium
TGGTTCAATGAGATTCTCGGCAGTGAGACCGTGGTTCGCGGCCTTATCAAAGACGAACTCAATGAATTGAACGAAGATTTTGGTGACGAGCGCCGAACAAAGATTATTGAGAGTACGTCCACCATCAGTATTGAAGACCTTATTGCCCAGGAAGACATGGTGGTCACCGTAACCCGCAGCGGTTATATCAAGCGGAATCCGATTACTCTGTATGCCAGTCAGCACAGAGGC
Organism: Desulfobacteraceae bacterium; assembly: GCA_003354055.1. The sequence continues at coordinate 232 of PIVQ01001802.1, forward strand.
GGCAAGGGCAAGACTGCCATGGGCACCAAATCGGATGATTTTGTAGAACATCTGTTTGTGGCCTCCACCCATGCCACCTTCCTTTTTATTACCAACTTCGGAAAGGTTTACCAGTCAAAGGTTTATGAATTGCCAATGGCAGGCAGGTCCTCACTTGGCAAGGCCATTGTCAATCTTCTGAATTTTGACGAGGGTGAGAAACTGGCCACAGTGCTTACCGTGGATGAATTTACGGAGAACCACAATGTGGTCATGGCCACACGGAAGGGCCGGGTCAAAAAGACCGATCTCATGGCCTACTCCCGCCCCAGGTCCGGCGGTCTTATCGGTATCAAGATGGCAGAAGGTGATGAGCTGATTGCAGCGAGGATAACCGATGGTGACATGAATATTTT
>PIVQ01001803.1 GCA_003354055.1 Desulfobacteraceae bacterium
GAGCAGTTAAAACGGGTCACCGTCCACCAGAACAAACAAATGTTCCAGATTGCCCAGCGGCTGAAAAAGAAGGATAAGTTCTGTCAGGACCAGATCAGTGAAAAAAAGGCGGAAAAACTGCTTCTCCGATCAAACTTAAGAAAAGCTGAAAAAAAGACAAAAAAGCCTGCAAATCTTACCGACAGGGTAGATAGCCACAACATTCCCATGGATCCCGCTGCCCTGGATTTAGAATTCAGAAAACTTGCCGATTATATCAAAGCGCTGTTTAACAGTGTGGCAGCCAAATCAGCCCTGGAAAAGCCCCGTTTAGATCTCCGCCGAATAATAGCCAAAGACCAAATGCACTCCGAATCAAACCCGAAAGCCGACGAAAAAACCGACGGGGAATCCGGCCAGGAATCACCTCCTGAACAGACAGCTGATCTTGACGGCTTAATTCAAGCGATTCTGAAAACTTCTTTTTCCTCTCCTGAGGATGCAGCCATTAAACAGCCGGAACCTGCAGATGAGGAGCCGATCCAAGAGACGCTTCTGGAAAACTTCATTCAGGTTACGGTTTCCGAGGATCTTACCCAGGCGTTTATCAAGCAAAAGGCACCGCTTGTGGCCAGGGAAATGCTCA
>PIVQ01001804.1 GCA_003354055.1 Desulfobacteraceae bacterium
GAACTTAAGCCCTTCGGGCACCCATCTAAAAAAACCTTCCATCCTTAACCCTCAAAATCAAATCATCAGGAGGATTCCTAAAATAAGCAACAAAAACCATCTTCTCAAAACAACAAGGACACCGAAAAACCTCATTCTCAGCCTCGGAAAACAAAATTTCTTGCTTTAAAGATGACTGTATGCAAATTTTCTTGACCTTCTTCACACCCTTGCGAGAATACAAGCCATAATATCTAATCATCTTAAAATTCTTATTAGGAATATGCTGAACGACTGAGGCAATAAAATCGAAGACCTTCATCTCACAAACAACCTTCTTTTTAGTTTTATGATCCAAATAATAAAACCTAACAACTTCTTTATCATAAAAAACAATCCGAGAATTAGCAATAGCGGGATGTCTCAAATACCGACCAATATATTTTGATAAAAATCTATTCGACCAAATAACTTCAGGCTTCAAATAACAAGCAAAACCTCTCGGATATTTATTAAAACAGTAATCGATAATTCTTTTTGAAATGTGTTTTTTTAACTCCATCAAAAGATTATATTGCCAAGTCTTATGTAACAAATCGTAACTAATAAAACCTAATTTTACAAACTTATTATCTTTAGTGAAACC
>PIVQ01000194.1 GCA_003354055.1 Desulfobacteraceae bacterium
ATCCGGCTGCCGTGGTGTTTTCTGATCTGATGTAAACAAAAAACTGAAAATTTAATGCTGCAAGCCGAAAATGCCTGCAGCATTTTTTATATTTTAAAAGGGTTGCAACGCATTTCAGGGTTGCAACCCTTTTTTTATTTTTAAGGAAATATCGGAAAATGAATGTACTGAACATCTTGAAAGAACGAGGCTTTATTGACAATCAAACCCATGGTGAAGAGCTGGAGGCCTACCTGAAGCAGGAGGGAGGTAGCTGTTATATTGGTTTCGACCCAACTGCGGACAGCCTACATGTCGGCCATTTGATTCCGATAATGTCCTTAGTCCATATGCAGCAAAACGGCCATCGACCAATTGCTTTGGTTGGTGGCGGAACCGGTATGATCGGAGACCCCAGTGGGAAAACTGAAATGCGGCAGATGATGACTCTGGAAACTATTGACAAAAATGTTAGGGGTATCAAAAATCAACTGTCAAAATTTATCGATTTTGGAAGCGGTAAGGCAATTTTGGCAAACAATGCGGACTGGCTTGCCACCCTTGAGTATGTTCCCTTTTTGCGGGATATCGGCAGGCATTTCAGCATCAACCGGATGATTAAGGCGGAAAGCTACCGTCAGCGCATTGAATCAGATGAGGGACTTTCTTTTATCGAATTCAATTACATGCTGCTTCAGGCATACGATTTCCTTAAACTTAACGATCATTACGGCTGCATGCTCCAGATGGGGGGAAGCGATCAATGGGGTAATCTTCTCGCTGGAGTAGAACTGGTCCGAAAGACCCGGCATGAGACCGTGTTCGGCATTACGTTTAATCTGATAACCAAAAGCGACGGCACCAAGATGGGAAAAACCGCAGGTGGGGCAGTTTGGCTCGATCCTGAGAGGACCTCCCCTTATGACTACTACCAGTTCTGGATCAACACCGATGACCGGGATGTGGCAAAATTTTTAGCCCTTTTCACTTTCCTTCCCATGACGGAGATCAGATTGTTGAACAGGGTATCAGGTGCTGATCTGAACCATGCCAAACAGATTCTGGCCTTTGAAGCGACCTGTCTTGCCCATGGACGGAGAGCAGCATTGAAGGCACGATCCGCCTCTGCTGCAGCCTTTGGGGACAGGACGATTCCTGATGCTATGTTGCCCTCATCAACCATTCCAAGGGAAAAGACTGATGCCGTTCCTCCGGCTCTTCCCCTTACCAAAATCGGCAAAGTAGAATTGGATGAAGGGATACCTGCCTATCAGCTTTTCCACCGAGTGGGGCTTTGCAAGTCTGCCGGAGAAGCCCGGCGACTGGTCGCCCAGGGCGGTGCCTACATTAATGATGCAACCGTGACTGCATTTAGCCAGGTAGTCCTTACCTGTCATTTCAGGGAGGGCGCCATATTGCTGAGGGCCGGGAAAAAGAGGGTTCACCGGGTAGAACTCGAAACGAATTAATCTATAAAAAAGCCTGATCGGAAGGCATTCTTTCTGGTCAGGCTTTTTTTATCTTTTGTCCGGCAGAGCCGTATGGTGAACATTAACGGTAGTTGCTTTTGCTCTTCTCGCTTTTCCAGCTTTTCTTGCTTCTCTCGCTAATCAGATTCCGGCGGTGTAATTTCAAGAGGAAGCACCAAACTAAATCTCGCCCCGCCAAGAGGAGATGTGGACACGGAGATGCTGCCCCTGTGCCAGGTAATGATCCGCTTTGCTATGGCCAGGCCCAGGCCGTACCCGCCGGAGGCCCTGGACCGGCTCTGGTCAAGGCGGAAAAAAGGCTGGAATATTTTTTCCCGGGCACTCTCAGGAATACCCGGGCCGTCGTCATCTACATGGATATCTATCTGTTTCCGGCCAGGATCAAATGTCAGCTGAACCTTTTGGGAACCATGCTTCAGACCGTTTCTCAACAGATTCCGCACGGCCCAACCCAGGTAAACCGGCTCAAACCGGGCAATAAAATAGTCTATATCCGGAGAAAACAAAATCTCTTTACCCATAGCTGTTTTCTTTTCCTGGGTAACCAGGTTGTCCAGCCAGGAGACCATTTCATGGTTGGACAGACGGCCGGAGCTCTCAGGCTCCCGTTCAAAGCGGGCATAGGTCAGCGTTTCATCCACAAGGGATTCGATCTCTTCCACATCCTTGCCGATCTCCCCGATATAATCGGTTCCTCCCTGTCCTGTACCGTCGCCTGCCATTTCCAGGCTGAACTTGATTCTGGCCAGAGGGGTACGGATCTCATGGGAGACCGAATTGGCCAGATCTTTCTGGGAGGCAATGAGTTTCTGGGTTTTTTCAGCCATGGTATTAAAGGCGATTGAGATCCCGGTCATGGAAGAGATTCTGGACACCAACACCCGGGCATCATGGTCGCCTGCGGCAAACCGGGCCGTGGTTCGTTCGATTTTCCGGATATCCCGGTTGAGAAAAAAAGTCCAGGCCAGAGCCGGCAGGGTCAGAGCAATGACAAACAGAAGAAGGAAGAGTACGGTAGCTTTTATGTTCAGTGTATCATCCGGCCAGGGGCCGCCCATGGCAACGGCGTAGTCTGACTGTCCCAGCCGCAGCACCAGCTTATCATCGTCATCCGTCTCAACAATCAGCCCCTTTAAAAAATCAGACTGGTCTTCATCCTCAATATCCAGCTCCGCTAGTTTGTAGAGGGCTAACGGATATCCGAACCTGGGCTGAATATTGGCCAGTTCTTCCCGCTGTTCATCCGGACTCAACCCCTCAAGCCGTTCGACAATCAGGGAAAAGGTTCCCCTTGAAATATCCCGTGCCACCATGTCGACTTCTTCTTCAAACAAGGCGTCAATGATGGGACCGATACCAAACGGAATGGTGAACATGGTACCCAGAAGCAGAATATAGATGGTAATAAAAATTCGTCTCATGGCAGCTTAATTCTTTTCCCAGGCATCTGATACAAAAAGATAACCGCTGCCCCAGACGGTTTTGATCCGGTCCGGGTGGTCCGGATTGTCTTTGAGCTTTTTCCGGAGTCTGGACACGGCCACATCAATGGAGCGGTCAATACCGTCGTACTCCACTCCCTTTACAGTCTGGCAAAGCAGATCCCGGTCCAGCACCTCTCCGGCCCTGGACGCCAAAAGCCAGAGCAGATCAAATTCAGTGGTGGACAGATCCACAGCCTCGTCTTCAAGGGTTACATTTCTGGAGGAAGAGCACAGGGACAATTCCCCAAATGCCAGATCTGTTACCTGCTCCGCTCCTTCTACAGGCAGACTCCTTCTGAACAGGGCCCGTATCCTGGCCAGTAACACCCGGGGCTCCACCGGTTTTTTAACATAATCATCCGCCCCAAGTTCAAGGCCCACTACCTGGTCCATATCATCTTCCCGGGCCGTGAGAATAAGAATGGGGCCTTTGTAGCTGTGTCGGACATCACGGCATATGGAAAACCCGTCCTTTCCCGGGAGCATGAGATCCAGGATCACCAGATCCGGTTTTCCCTGGATAATTTTTTGAACGGCCTTGTCCCCATGGTGCTCCACCTCCATCTCATACTCCTGTTTTTCCAGGTATTCGCTGACAAGTGCTGCCAGACGGAGATCGTCTTCCACCAATAAAATTCGTTTTTTTTCCTCAGTATCCATTCTGTCGTTCCTAAAAAATTATGGGGGATGCTGGACGCCCCGGGAGGGCTGCTCCATTTTCGTATATTAAGGTAACACATCCCCTGAATCCTCTCCAATGGTAAAAATGTTTCAAATTGTAATCTTTTTTAACAAGTTTATTGTCGGGGACCCATGTTCCCCCCTTTAATCAATTTTATGAATATGATATTAATTCTTTTTTATACAGTAAAATAACACCCAATATATAGAGGGACAAATGGAAGAAGAGATTAAAAAAGGACATTTTATAGAGTCCATCATTCGAGAAGATGTAAACGCCAATAAAAACAACGGCCAAGTGGTCACCCGCTTTCCGCCGGAACCCAACGGCTACCTCCATATCGGTCATGCCAAATCCATTTGTCTGAATTTCAATATGGCCGGCCAGTTTCAGGGGACCTGCAACCTGAGGTTTGACGATTCCAACCCGGCCAAGGAGAAACAGATCTATATCGATTCCATTCAGAATACCGTTGAATGGCTGGGATTTGATTATAAAACCCCGTTTTTTGCATCCGACTATTTTGATAAGCTCCATGATTTCGCCCGGGAATTAATTAAAACAGGCAAAGCCTATGTATGCAGCCTGAACGCGGAAGAGATTCGGGAATACAGGGGCACGCTCACCGAACCCGGAAAAAACTCCCCTTTCAGGGACCGGTCGGCTGAAGAGAACCTGGACCTGTTTGAACAGATGAAAAACGGGAAATTCAAAGAAGGGGAAGTAACGCTGAGGGCCAAAATCGATATGGGATCTCCCAATATCAATTTGCGGGATCCCATCATCTACCGGGTAAAAAATGCCACCCACCCCAGAACCGGTGACAAGTGGTGCATCTACCCCATGTATGATTTCACCCATTGTATTTCAGATGCCCTGGAAGGAATTACGCACTCCCTGTGCAGCCTGGAGTTTGAAGATCACCGCCCCCTCTACGACTGGATTCTGGATAATATTTCCGTGCCCTGTCATCCCCAGCAGATCGAATTTGCCCGGATGAACATCAACTTCACCATATTGAGCAAACGCAAACTCCAGCGCCTTGTTGAAGATGGCTTGGTCAGCAGCTGGGCCGATCCCCGCCTGCCCACCCTGGAAGGCATGCGCCGCAGGGGCTATACCCCGGCCTCCATCCGGAATTTCTGCAATATCATCGGTGTGTCCAAAAAAGAGAGCCGCATTGACATGGGCCTTCTGGAATCCTGTCTCAGGGATGATCTGAACGAAAATTCCCAGCGGGTCATGGGCGTAATCCGTCCCCTCAAGGTAACCATTGAAAACTATCCGGAAGATCAGACAGAAACCCTTGAGGCCATGAACCATCCTCAGAAACCGGAACTCGGCAAACGGGAGGTCAGCTTTTCCAGAGAAATTTATGTGGAGCAGGATGACTTTATGGAAGAGCCCCCGAAAAAGTTCTTCCGCCTGGGACCCGGCCGGGAGGTCCGACTCCGGGCAGCCTATTATGTCACCTGCAAAGAGGTGATCAAAAACGAGGCAGGCGAAGTGGTAGAGCTGATCTGTACCTATGATCCCGCCACCCGCGGCGGTAGTTCCCCGGACGGCCGCAAGGTCAAGGGCACCATCCACTGGGTCAATGCCAATGACTGCCTGGATGCGGAAGTACGCCTTTACGACCGGCTGTTCAAGGATGAAAACCCGGAACAGGGCGGTCAGGATTTTGTGGAAAACCTCAACCCCGGCTCCCTGGAAATCCTTAAGAACTGCAAACTGGAAAAAGGACTTGTTTCAGCAAAACCGGAACAGGTATTCCAGTTTGAGCGTCTTGGATACTTCTGCCTGGACGGTAAGGACAGCTCAGACAACCTGCCGGTATTCAACCGCACGGTAACCCTGAGGGATGCCTGGGCCAAACTGGCCAAACAGAATCCGCCCCGGAAAAAGAACAAGCCGCCGAGACAGAAGAAAAAGAAAAAATAGGTACGAAACACGATAGTTGATAAGGGCTGCTTTCCGTAAAGGAGAGCAGCCCTTTTTATTTAAGATACCGCTGAGAGATGTCTTCGTAGGCACCGTCGGCCTTCATGGCATCCAGTGCGGTCTGCAGCTGAATGACAATCTCATCCGGGGTCTCCTTGTTTATAGCTATGTAATACGCATGGCTGTCATCCAAAATGATCACCCGTTCCAGTTGATTAAAAGACCGGCCCAGCAATCGCATCTGATATGCCGCGGCCAGATCGTGGGTCGTCAGCATATCAAACCGCCCGGCAAGCAATTTCTTGAAATTCAGCATCTCATCCGTGGTGTAATCCAGGTTGAATCCAAGTTCCTCCATGTATGTTGTAGAGGCGAATCCAAGGACAGCCCCCACCGTGTATGACCTGACATCGGAAAAAGAATGAGCAACGATATCCTTGCGTGTTCTTAATTTCCAGAGGGATATAACTCTGGGGGCAATTGGACCGACCCATTTGAACATATTTTCCCGTTTTTCCGTTCTAACGGTTGAAAAGAGGATAACATTTTTTTTCTTCTGAAGCATGGCATAGCCCCTGGCCCAGGGGAGCACCAGGATTCGTCCCCCGGTAATCTTAACGTTGCCGCGGTCCATCATTTCGTTGACAATTTCCACACAGAACCCTGCGGCTCTTCCGTTGTCGTCAAGATATGAATTGGGAGGCACATCCTCGGTTAATACGTTCACCTCATGTGAGAAGCCCATAAGAGGGATAAACAAAACCAACAGCAACACCAATAGCTGACGTTTCTTCATTTCCATCCGCGAACTCCTTTCACGGCAATAATTAAACATTGGAAAACGATCCTGTTTTGGGAAACTCTTCCATTATAAATACCAATTTCAGCCTGTTTTTTCAATGCACATTAATCGCCTTGATCTTTTGTTGCATATTCTCTTTTTAACGTAATAATATCATTCCTGGTTTCCGAAACCGGACTGTCCGGAATCAATATTTCATCAGGCCTTGGGCCTTCCCTAATCTCAACCAACGTCCGGATTCTTTTTTCTGCTTACCCCGGGGATTCCGCAAAATCCCCATCTCTATAATCCACAACTCAGGAGGACCTCATGGACATTGACTATCAAATCATTCGGACAACATCGGAAAGAATCAAACTATACCGATTCAGAAAACAGGTGTTTGTCGACGAAGAACAGCGCTTCCAAACCGCCTCGGATCACATCACCGACCTGTATGACAGCATTGATGAGACCGTTAATCTGGCAGCCATAGATAACGGCCGGATCATCGCTGCAATGAGAATTACCATGGATAACAAGGCAGGATTCCCGGTGGATCATCACTGGGATTTCAAAGCCTATCGGTCCCGGCTTACCGGGCCCTGCGTCAACTTTGGCTGGCTCTGCTGTGCCAGAGCCTTCAGAAATCAGAAAGGACTAATCAAAACCCTTATCGCAAAAGGCGCAGAACAGGCAAAAAAAAGGAATGCCTGCCATATCCTGGCAGTGATCCATCCCCCGATATTTGACATGCTCCACAGCTGTTTCGGCGGCCGGCAGATCGGCGCACCCTTCCTGGATCCCCATATGAATGTGGAAATGCTCCCCATCCATGTCCGGGTAGATGAAATCCTGGACAGATACCCCTCTGCCATTGCCGAAGACGGCATCTGCCTGCCCGGCCCCGATATCCCGGCCGCATCCGGCCTAAAAAAGGCTTCCGGAACCAGCGACCTCACCAAGCTGGGTTTTCAGGGCAAATTTCATTTTCTGGAACAGGCACTATCCAGAAATATAGGTATACTGACTCCGGCAGAACAGGAAAAGATTCTCAATACGCGAATCGCCATCCCCGGCCTGGGCGGGGTGGGCGGCCAGCATCTGATAACGCTTACCCGAACCGGCATCGGCAAATTCACCATTGCAGATTTTGACACCTTTGAAGCAAAAAACATCAACCGCCAATATGGGGCAAGGCTGTCCAGTATAGACCGCCCCAAGATTGAGGTCATGGCCGGGGACGCCCTGGACATAAACCCCTTTCTGGATATCAGACAATTCCCAGGAGGCGTCACCCCTGAAAACATTGATGACTTTCTTGAAGGCGTGGATCTGGTAGCAGACGGCATGGATTTTTTCAACATCGACATCAGGCGACTCATCTTCAACCGGGCCAGGGAAAAAAAGATACCCGTGATCACGGCAGGCCCCTTAGGCTTCAGCACCGCCCTGCTGGTGTTCATGCCGGACCAGGGCATGGGGTTTGATGAATACTTCAATATCTCCGATGATCTTGACCGCGATGAAAAACTGCTCCGCTTTTTTGTGGGGCTTGCCCCAAAGGCCACCCAGGCCGCCTATATTGATCCGTCCAGCATCACCATGTCAGGAGAAAAAGGGCCGTCCGCAGGTGCCGGCTGCCTGATCTGCAGCGGCGTTTTAACTGCTGAAACCATCCGGATACTGCTCAACAAAAAAGGGATAAAAACCGCCCCCCATTATTTCCAATACGATCCCTTTTCACGGAAATTCCATCAGGGCTATCTGCCCATGGGAAACCGCCATCCTGCACAGCGCCTCAAGACATGGATAGTCGGGAAAAAGCTTAAAGCCGCCCTGCCCCTGGATACCCCGCCAGGTCCTGTCCATACCCCGGACACCTCCCTGCCCGAGACCATCATCCCCCATCTGATCAATGCCGGATGCCAGGCCCCGTCCGGGGACAATTGCCAGCCCTGGATATTTACCCATGACAACTCCTGTATAAAGGTCTATCTCAATCCGGAGGCCGACACCTCGTTTTTCAATGTCAATCAGACGGCTTCCCACATTGCCTGCGGCGCTGCCATTGAAAACATCTGCCTGGCAGCCACCCGGTACAATCTTTCAGCCCGGACAACCTACCTGCCGGAGCAGGAACAGCCGGACCTTATGGCCCGGATAGACCTCGAACCTGCCGAACTGCCGGAGTCTCCCCTGTCCCGTTTTATCTGGACCCGGCAGACAAACAGGACCGCCTTTAACGGTCAGTCCATACCGGATAACGATATTGATGCATTGAATGAAAGTATCAGCGAGATTCCCGGCTCAAGGCTTGTCCTGATCAGTGACAAGGCCCGGATCCGGGAGCTGTCACGCCTGATTTACGAAGTGGATACCATCCGATCCCAGCGCCGGGATCTGCATACCCATCTGATGAAAATGATCCGGTTTAATTCTGACCAGGCATTGATGACCCGAAACGGCCTGCCCCTGAGAAACCTTGAGGCGGGCACGGCCGGAGAAACCATCCTTAAAGTGTGCCGCCCCTGGCCGGTGATGCACCTGGCCAACCGACTCGGCATGGGGCAGATGGTGGCCAGAACCGCTGCCAGATGGGCTCGACAGAGTTCGGCAATGGGGCTGCTCACCATCCGCAACAAAGATACAAAGGCAAGACTCATGGGAGGAAGGGCTATAGAACGCCTCTGGCTCACCGCCACCCGCTTAGGGCTCTCTTTCCAGCCCATGACCGCTGCCACCCTGTTCAGGGAACGCTGGGAGTCCGGTTTAAAAGATGAATTTTCAATGCCCCACCAGCAGCGCCTGGGAAAGATCTGGCCACTTTACGACCAACTCTTTGACATAGATCCGAACGAGACCCAGATCATGCTGTTCCGCCTGGGGTACGGCGGCAATGTCTCCTGCAGAACCCTTCGCCAATACCAGGGCAAACAACCCGCATAAAAAAAGGGCCGCCCTCCTGTTCGGAGAGCGGCCCATACTATAATCACTTTCAATTCAACCGTGGCGGACTGAACACCGGATGATTAATCTGTATTCAACAGCACGGTGGCCTGGGCGGCAATGCCCTCTTTCCTGCCTATAAATCCTAATGTTTCAGTGGTCGTGGCCTTGATGTTAACCCTTCCGGCATCCAGTTCCAAAACTTCCGCAATCACGGCAGCCATCTGTTTTTTATGGGGCGCCATTTTAGGTGCCTGGGCAAACAGGGTACAGTCCATATTCACAATCCCATATCCCCTGCCCCGGATCTTCTCATAACATTCCTTTAACAGCAGACGACTTGAAATCCCCTTATACACAGGATCAGTATCCGGAAAATGCTCTCCGATATCCCCGAGCCCTGCCGCCCCAAGCAATGCATCACACACCGCATGCAGCAGCACATCAGCATCGGAATGCCCCTTCAGCCCTTTGGGATAATCAATCTTCACCCCGCCGATAATCAGATCCCGGCCTTCCACCAGCTCATGGACATCCGTCCCGGTCCCGACTCTTATTCCGCAATTCTTCATTTAACGCTCTGCAGCTCCCTTTCCGGCGATGTGTTCTACGAACCTATTGTTTAATGACCTTCATGCCCTCTTTGGAATCCTGGACCATATACCCCAATGCCAAAATCTCATCCCTGAGTTGATCGGACAATGCCCAATCCTTATCTTCGCGGGCCTTAATTCGGGCATCTACTTTTTCCTGAACCTCAGGTGGTATGGACTCTTTTTCCAGGACTTTATCCAGTTTCAATCCCGTAACCCGGTCCAAGTCTAAAACAGTCGCATACTTTTCAGCATCAGACAGATCTGATTTCAGCACGTCCTGGATCACAGCCATGGCGCGCGGCATATTTAAGTCGTCATTAATTGCGGCTATGAATTTTTCCTTAAAACCGTCATTGATTTCAGCCTTTTCATTGTTCGCTGCCTCTGCAACGGTTCGCACCTGATTCCTCAAGTGCCTGTAACCATTGGTTGCAGACTCAATGGCATCATCGCTGTACTCCATGGGTTTTCGGTAGTGGGTTTGAAAAGAGGCAAACCGGTAAACCAGCGGAGAAATGTTATTATCAATGAACGTGCTTGAAAGGGTTAAAAAATTTCCCTCACTTTTGGCCATCTTTTTACCACCCGTGATGTTGAGGAAGGCACCATGCATCCAGAATTTAAAAAATTCATCTCCGGTAGCAGCCTCACTCTGCGCGATTTCATTGGTATGGTGAACATCAATATGGTCAATACCGCCACAGTGGATATCCAGATGATCCT
>PIVQ01000941.1 GCA_003354055.1 Desulfobacteraceae bacterium
ATAATCATGCAGTACCCGGTCTTCTCGGATCTGACCTGCGGGGTTCCCAGCTGGCTGAGCAGGCTGGTGTGGTCTTCAATGATATCAATCTGAAAACCGGCATGTTCAATTGCAGTCATAATTTCAAACAGGGTGACGGCCCCTGTCAAACAGGAGGGGGGACTTGTTTCGGGAGAAATCGAATCAGGGTTGGTTCGCCATTTACGGATATAAAGATCGGTCATGACCAATTGTCCGTTGTGGATCAGTATCCTGTATAGTTCCGTCAGGCAGGCGGCTCGGTCTTGGACCAGGGAGAGGACACATTCGCAGAAGATACCGTTAAAGTGGCCGGATCTGAAGGGAATAGAGGACAACCCGGCTTGTAAAAGCGGCAAGTGGGGATGTTTTTTGACTCTTTGCCTGGCACGGTCCAGCACTTTGCGGTCATGATCAAGGCCTATACTTTCGTATGTGTCATTGAGATAGCCGAGTGTCATACCGTATCCGCATCCGGCATCAAGAATACGGGCATCTGCCTGGAAATTGCAGAAGTCGACTGCCCTCTGGGTAAGCATGATTCCGCCGGGGCAAGTCCCGTGGCAGGTGATTGAAGTTGGGTCTCTTTGTTGGACATGGCATCCCCGGTGGGTTAAATGTTGTCGGTATCGGGGATGTTTTTATGCTTATGGTTGGTATTAGTCAATGATTGGAATAGTTTTTTTACCGATGCTTACCAGGACTTACCGATGCTTACTTTGATTGGGTAAAAAAGCCCCGGTCTGATCAGGTCAAACCGGGGCTGTGATTACAGGTTAAGCCACTTTTTCTATGGTTTCCATGGCCAGGCCGAATACTTTCTCGCTGAACCTGGATTTCAAGGCTTCCACCAGCATGTCGCGGGTGAGGACCAGTTCCTTTTTGGCCAGGATGCCCAGCGATGCCAGGGCCCAGTCCGGTTTGCGGATTTTCAAGGCTTTGAAATCAATCTCTTCAACTTGGGCAGGAGTGTCGGGAATGGTGACGCTTGCCTCTTTGAGTACAAAGGTGTCGGGGGAGAGGTTGGCAAAGATTTTATGCCTGCGCTGAACCCCTTCGTCGCTCAGGGCCAGAACAACGGCCGGAGACTCAAGACCCGTGTATCTGATCTCTTCCGGGGTGAGCAGGATTTCGGAAACAGACTGTCCCCGGAGTACCGTAATATTGTAATCATTTTTTATGGAGGCATTGAGCCCGGCAGCGATACCGGCGTAACAGACAATATCACCGGCTGTTACAATACGCATGCCGGCCGAGCCCAGGATGACGACCTCCTGACGCTTTGGATCTTTAAGATCGTAGGTTTTTTCAATGATCAGCGGTTCCGGGAATTTCCCCTTTTCCTGTGCCAGTGCTCTGTACCGTTCGCCGTATTCAGGGCGCTGGTTTTCTTCAACAAGCCCGCCTTCTTTGGGCATATCATTTATCATCTGGTCAATGACCTTGGGGGTGAGCTGGTTGTTTTTTGTATACCGGCCCGTACACATGCCAAGGGTTTCCACAACGGAGAATCCCTTGTGGCGGATGGCGGTCCCAAGTTCTTCAGGCAGGCCCGCATCATGGCCGGATATTCTTGATACGTAGGTGGCACCGGCTGCCTTGGCAACCCTGCAGATATCAATGGGGATTTCCGCCTGGTTGAGAAACTCCGATCCGACAATCGCATCTGTCGGCGTGGTGGAGGAATACTGACCGCCTGTCATGCCGAAGTTGAAGTTGTTCAGGATAATCAGGGTCATGTCCAGGTTTTTGCGGCAGGCCGCCAGAACGTGGGCGCCGCCGATGCCAAGACCGCCGTCTCCCATGGTCACGATAACGTTTAAAGAGGGATCGGCAAGCTTCAGGCCGGCAGCATAGGTCAGGGCACGGCCATGAACCCCGTGAAGGGCATGGACGTTGAAAAAGGTGTCAAAGAGTCCGGAACAGCCGATGTCCGTTACAATAACGGTTTTGTCCGCAGAAAAGCCAAGATCGATGAGGGTTTTGTCCAGGCCTTTGGTAATCCGGTCATGGGTACACCCAGGGCAGTATACCGGGGGACGGTTTTTATTTAAAAAGCTATTCATTTTCAATGGCCTCCATAATCTTAGCCGGCGGAATCAACACCCCGTCCATTTGTCCGTAGAAATCAATAATTTTGCCCGCAAGAACTCGGCGGATCTCGTTAACGTACTGGCCCAGATTCATTTCAATGACTACAATCCGGGAGAACCTGTCCGCCGCATCTGTCAGCACTTTTTCAGGGACCGGCCACAGGGTTTTCAACGACAGGGTGGATACTGGTTTGCCTTGCTCGGCAAGGGCCAGGGCTGCATCTTCAACTGCTCTGGAGGTGATGCCGTAGCTGATCACCAGGGTATCTGTGTCGGGAATCAGGTTTTCTTCGTACAGGGATATTTCATCCCGGCAGGCGTGGATCTTGTTCCGGAGGCGTTCCTGGGTATCTGCAATGGTTTTGGGATCAATGGTGATGTATCCGTCCGGTCCGTGGGTGGATGAGGTCTGGCGCACCAGGGTTTCTCCGCCGATGGGAAGAAAGGGCGGGGCCTTGTCGGGG
>PIVQ01001805.1 GCA_003354055.1 Desulfobacteraceae bacterium
ACCCGGTTTCTCTTTGGCATGGATCAGGATTATACCCAGACACCCCGCCTGACCCGGAACCGGTATGAGAAGTTTCTGGAAACCATTTCCAACTCAGTGACTCCGGTGATCGAGGTGTTCAACCTCTCCGACATCGGTGAGATCCGGTTCATGTTTAATTCTGATTTTGAACGGCCACAGCTCCCCGTGCTGCGTAAGCTCTTTGCAGATCACGGTCTTATGATTACCCGGGCCTATTGGGAACCGTATTCCACAGATGCGGGTGTACCGTCTTCTGTCTGCTCCCTCTATGTCCAGGGTGAGTTGTCCCGACGTAAGGAAAACGCGCTTCTGGATGATCTTAGGTCCTTTTTGAGTTTTGCCGTAAACCGTGCCAGCTCTCTTTATGTGGACGGGCAGCTTGAGTTTAAGGAAATGCTCTTTGCCGGTAACGCTATTGATTTCACCCATATGTTTATTTACAGGGAACGGGGAAACCAGAGTGACCGGGATATCATGGAGAGCCTTGACAGCGCAGACCACAAGGCTGCCTTTGCAGGACGGATCCACGAGTCCAACAAGTTTACCTACGTATCCAGAACCATCATGGAAACGGCCTGTGAACATCCCGACCTTCTTAAATT
>PIVQ01001806.1 GCA_003354055.1 Desulfobacteraceae bacterium
GTAAAGGTGTTTTTGGAGCAGTTGAGTCTGGCAGATGCAATGATGCCGTGGGGGGTGGCCACTGTGTTTTCATTGATGGAGTTGATCAGCTTATATCCGAACCCTTTGACAAACTCCATATACTCGTTGTCCGTTGCCCGTTTCAGGTTGATGTTTTTTTCCTGAAGATAGGTGTTCATGGACAGGGGCTCATCAAATTTCAGATAGACTTTTCCGTATTTTTTCTTGAGGAACTTACGGGTGTTGAGCAGGCCTTTCAGGGTTTCCGGACTCTTTTTCCCGCCTTCAATCTCTTTTAGATAGGCATCTTCTTCCAGAACCCTGTCATATCCCACATAAATGGGGACAAAGTACAGGTCTTCGCAGGCTCCGTTCAAATAGGCCTTGATCAGCATGGCCAGGCCTCCGGGTTTGGGACACAGCGTTTTTCCGGTCCGGCTTCTGCCGCCCTCAATATAAATTTTGATGTTAAAACCTTCGTAGAGCAGTTTTTCAAGATAGGCCCCAAAAATCCGGGTGTAGAGTTCCGCTCCCTGGAAGGTTCTCCGAAGAAAAAATGCACCGGCCCCTCTGAAAACAGGACCCAAAGGCCAGAACGACAGGTTTTTTCCGGCTGCAATATG
>PIVQ01001807.1 GCA_003354055.1 Desulfobacteraceae bacterium
AGTAGTGGACTACAATGGTATCTGATCATCTTCGATCTCCACACTTTAGTTCTTGATAAATGAAGGCATACTTGGAAAATGCCTTCGCATAAGTTCGTCTTGGAGCGGTCTAAGAATATCACCTCTCACGCTCCAATACGTTTTCCCCCGACAGCCCCTATTGATCCGATAAGGGCAGAGGCCCAGCCACGGCGTACCGCTCGAACAACCCGAAGGTCGCAGGAGCGGTGCACGTGGTGAGACACACTACTCAAGTTGCCGCTCTAGGCCGTAAAAACCAGCAAAAGGCGAGCCGTAAGCGCTCGTTCACTTGCTTACCATGCTTTGTCATTCAGGCGAACTCGCCTGCTTTGGACACGCTGTTTTGTTCACAGAGCAATCGGCGGGCGCCCCGTAAGCTCAAGTCTGGAGCGTAAGTGCTTCCCCCAACGATCAGGAAGGGTTCCGCAGGGGTACCAGTCCCGCCTATCGAGAGCAGGGGTCATAAGCAGGCAGTACGCCACCCGAAAGCAGCAGCCTGCAACCCCGACTCTGAATCCTACTACGAACCCTTTAACAGCAGCAGCATTAATATACGCTATTGGAGCTGGAGTTACCGCGGGTGCTGGCACCAGGCTTGTCCT
>PIVQ01000942.1 GCA_003354055.1 Desulfobacteraceae bacterium
AACCTTTAGACACACTTGATAAAATTTGAGCAACACATAGACCATTTTGGGACACTTCTTAGACACTTGATAAAATTTGAGCAACACATAGACCATTTTGGGACACTTCTTAGACACTTTGACATTTTGGGACACTTTCCGTAATCTCCTTAGACACTTCTTGGGACACTTTACTGAACATGGGAAATTTGTGCGACCTATTTGGGACACTTTGACAATTTCGGACACTTCTTGGGACACTTTCCATAATCCCTTAGACACTTCTGTATACAATGATAAATACTTTCCCAAACTCTACTGGATCTTGGGAAAATTGAGCAACTACTAATGAAACGACAAAAAATTGAGCAACTAATTATTGAACGACCTATAAGTACTATAGTTTGTTTTTATTACCATATACACAAATATTATAGTTTTTGGATAGAGTATCCGTTATTTGGATAGTGTATCCATATTTATTGGACTATTATCCACTTCAGATGTTGAAAAAAAATGTTTTTTTTTAGGTTTCGTGAAAAAAAAGGTTTTTTTCTAATGTCGCACAACTAAAACAAAAAATTGAACGAAAATTTACACGAAAATTTACACTTTCTATATCATTATCCCCGGAAAATTTTCTTTTTTTTTAAGGTTTCGTGAAAAAAAATCTTTTATTCTAACGAATGGGCGGACTTAGCTTACTTTTTAGACACCTTTTAGACACCTTTTAGACACTTTTTAGACACTTTTTTGTGTTGTGCGAACTTTAAACCTCTCATCTGTCCAGACACTTTTGCACTCCATATGCTACTAATTGTGCTCCATATGCTACTAATTGTGCTCCATATGCTACTAATTGTGCTCCAGAATGGGCGGACTTGCCTTACATTTTTAGACACTTTTTTGACACTTTTTTGTGTTGTGCAAACTTTAAACCTCTCATCTGTCCAGACACTTTTAAGACACTTTCCGTCCTTTTTTGTGTTGTGCAAACTTTAAACCAGTAACTTTTTACGATTTCGCCCTGCCCGGCGGAGCCATGGAGCACAGAAACTTTTCTTGAAAAAATATTTTT
This sequence comes from Desulfobacteraceae bacterium, assembly GCA_003354055.1. Next base: position 1,058 of record PIVQ01000942.1, read on the forward strand.
TTTGAAGTAAAATTTAAATGATTTATTATAATATAACCAATGAACAACGAATTAATATTTGATTCTAATTTTAGAGAACTTTGTCCATATGGATTTAAAGTTGATCACTGTAATAAAATATATCATTTTATAAATAGAGATTATAATATAATAAAAGTTAATGGTGAAGTTGGTAGTCGTCATAATAAGAGTGAGTTTATGTCAGGGAGCGAATATTTTGAAGATTCTTATTTTTTATATAGTGATAGCACTACTCCATATTATAATAATAAATATGATAATAAATTATTACATAAATATAAAAAAGCATTTGATAAAGTTATGAAGAAATTAAAAAATTATAGAAGAGTTTAAAATTGATTATATCTTAATTATTACTATTTTAAAACGAAACACTTTATATATCCATTAATAAAGGATTACTTATTCTTTATTATCCATTGGTTCCATTATTGCATTATTTTTCCAAAACATTTGGAAATTATTATTACATTTTTTATTGAAATTTTTGTTAAAATTTTTATTTTATAATAACTTATAGAATAAAAAATTATTCTTTTTATTTTTAAAATTGATTTAAAATATTAAATAAATATAAAATGAACTTCCTTAAAAAATATTTTAGAGAACGAGCAACACCTTTATATATAGCTTCTCAAAATGGTCAGTTAGAAGTTGTTAAGGTTTTAATTCAAAATGGTGCTGATATTCATAAAACTTGGAATGGAACAACACCTTTATTTATTGCTTCTGAAAATGGTCATTTAGAAGTTGTTAAGGTTTTAATTCAAAATGGTGCTTATGTTCATAAAACTTGGGGTGGAGAAACACCTTTATATAGTGCTTCATCTAAAGGTCATTTAGAAGTTGTTAAGGTTTTAATTCAAAATGGTGCTTATGTTCATAAAACTTGGGGTGGAAAAACACCTTTATTTATAGCTTCTCAATTAGGTCATTCAGATGTTGTTAAGGTTTTAATTCAAAATGGTGCTGATGTTCATAAAACTTGGATTGGAGAAACACCTTTATATAGTGCTTCATCTAAAGGTCATTTAGAAGTTGTTAAGTTCTTAGTTGATAATGGTGCTGATATTCATAAAACATTGAAAGGAACAACACCTTTATATATTGCTTCGCAAAATGGTCATTTAGAAGTTGTTAAGTTTTTAATACAAAATGGTGCTGATATTCATACTGAGTGTAGACAAAAAGCAACACCTTTATTTATTGCTTCACAAAATGGTCATTCAGATGTTGTTAAGGTTTTAATTCAAAATGGTGCTGATGTTCATAAAACTTGGTGTGGAAAAACACCATTATTAATAGCTTCTCAAAAAGGTCATTCAGATATTGTTGAATTATTTAATAATTATAATAAACAAATTGCTAAATTAAACTTACAAAAAAATAATGATAATATTATTAATATAATGGAAATATATGATATATTACAACCAAAAATAAAAGAAAAACATATCATTAAAAAAATATTATCTATGAAATATGATATGGA
>PIVQ01000943.1 GCA_003354055.1 Desulfobacteraceae bacterium
TCGGTCCTTCTGCCATGATTGATCCCCTGTTCGGTCACCCTGTGGAGGAGTTGAGCCAAGATCATATCCTGAAGATTGTGGATGATTATGGCAAGGCTGCATCAAGGGCTAAAAAAGCCGGATTTGATGCGGTTCAAATCCATTGTGGCCACGGATATCTGATCAACCAGTTTTTAAGCCCATCCAGGAATTTTCGGAAAGACCAATACGGCGGTTCACTTGAAAACCGCACCCGATTGCTCTGCCAGGTATATGAAGCAATCAGGGGAGAAGTAGGTAAGGATTTTCCTTTGTTTCTCAAAATGAGCGCCTATGACGGATTTCCCGGTGGAGTGGAACCATATGAGGCAGCCCAGACAGCGGCTATAATGGATGCCATGGGCATCGATGCCATTGAAGTAAGCGCAGGGACCCCGGAGGGTGGTAAAAAAGGAGGCTGGGATCATATCCTTCCTGCACCCTTTGAAGAAGGCTCTTTGCTAAAATATGCCCTGTTGATTAAAGAAAATGTCAATTGCCCTGTTATTTCAGTCGAGGGGTGGCGAAATCCTAAAAAAATAGAAAAAACCCTCGAAAAAATAGATGCAGTATCCATGAGCCGACCCTTTATCAGGGAACCCAATTTAGCCAATCGATGGTTTGAAGGCGATCTTTCGCCTGCTCTCTGCATCTCCTGTAACAAATGCCTTGAATCACAAATGGACACAGGGATGGCCTGCATTTTTCATAACGGATAGATGGGTGATTTTGTTATATAGATCAAGATAAATTAAAAACAAAAGATCAAGTAATTTTGGAGCCGATCCTTAGGAATCGTTACAAACTAACTTGATCTAATTTATTTCCAAAAACCCTTAAAAGACTGGGTATTTTGGAAACAAAAGATCAAGTAATTTTGGAGCCGATCCTTAGAACATCAAAGATAAACCAGCGGTCCGCGTTCAGTCTCGGAATAACATAGCGGGACGATATCACCCCGCCTGGCAGAACCCCGGCTGCAATGTCCGATACGCTGACAACCTGGGTTTCATCAGATATAAAGTAAACAGGAAAATCGACATATCTGACCTCATCGCCGCCGACCTCATAGACGGGGAAATCTGATGCTGCGGCAGGCAGCGGGTGTATCAGGACTGCCAATACCAGCCCGATTGCAGTCACTGCGGCATAGGCCAAGCGCCCTATGCCTGGTTTAGATTTGTCGTATAAATGCTTCATGGGTCAGCAGTATTTCCTCAGTCGATCTTTACGGGTCTGGTCAGAGGTGCGATCACACCGGAATAAAGATTGATGTTAGGATTTTAAATAAACTCAAATTTGGGTCTGTAAATTCTCAAAAAGAAATGTAACATTAACCAGCCGGATATAGCAAAACTTTTGAGATTTGATCCTGTTTACGCCTGAGTGATAATGTAATGTGGTATTCCGGAAAATTTACAGATCACAATTTTGCAGATTTGAAAAATTTCTTTGCCGGCACTTCTATTGTGTTTAGGGTGAGTTTTATGTATAAAATTGAATAGCCGTTCCATTCATTTGTTTGCCCTTCCTCCGATATAAATTGAGCAGAAAAAAGCAGAGATCAGATAATAGAAAAAAAATCCAGGAGACAACAGGAGACAAAAAACATGGCCATAGCATTCATAGAATTTAAAAAGCAGTGGTTAGATGCCGATGACTACGAAGAATTATTTGCAGAGGCGATATTTGATAAAACTTACCTAAGAGAAATAATCTATCATGACCACATCACCCCTGCGCCGAAGTTCGTAGAATATATAAAAAGTGGACATTTCATAAAGGACTTCCGAAGAGACAACGATTTTTTGGAATACGAAGAACAAGGATTTAAATTAATAGCCAAGGAAATAAAAGCACCGGAACGTTTGCTCGGAAAGGTAGAACAAGCCTTAAAGGATGCCATAAACTACGAATACACGGATCAAGAAACAGCTAAAACTTTGCAAAACTTCCGGGACATCTTATCAAAGCTTTAAGGGAAAAAGGATAGAATGCCCCCTGGGAAACTGTAAAACCCTGGGACAAATCTCTATTTGTCGAAAATGCCAGTGATGCCATTTTCGTCAAATGGTAATGAAGCGATGTCCGAACCAGGCCCAATCTCTTTTGGCAGGTAGTACTCCGGTTTCAGATTTTCTTTGGTTTCGGACCTTTAGGTTACGCCTTGCATATGGGCAAGTTTTCATGCAAGCACGGGTTTTCGGTCAGACACTGATTAAATAAACCTTGACATGAAAAACAAAATGGAGCTAATAATTGGTCCAACCAATTATTATTGGCCTATTGTTTGGTCCAAATCAAGTGGGCATAATTTAAATAGGATTAACCATATGACAAAATTATTTGCCCTGAAGTGGATTTTTGCTTTTTCTCCGATTCTTACCGTACTAATTCTTATGATTTTCAGGAATTGGAGTGGGTCACGGGCAGGCGCTGCAGGCTGGTTTGTTTCTTTTTTCGTAGCCTTCCTTTTTTTTGGAGCCCATCCTGAGCTTATTGCCTATTCTCAAATGAAGGGCGCATTACTTTCCCTGAATGTCCTGTATAT
>PIVQ01001808.1 GCA_003354055.1 Desulfobacteraceae bacterium
ATTCAAGCAATCATATTTGAAAAAGAAAACTTTACATCAAGTATGGCAAGAAAATGGCTCAAAGAAAATAATTATAAACAAATAAAACGAGTAGATAAAACAAAAAACTTTTTAAGATATAGATTAGTTGAACCAAGAAAAGGAGCAATGTATAGAATGATAGATTTTGGTGATAATATTAAAGCAGTCATAGAAATAATCAATCCTAAAAGGAAACCTCAAAAAGGAGGTAAAGTTTTAGGAAGTGGAAAAGATGGTTGTGTAATTGACCCTCCTATAATGTGTAACAAAAATATAAACCCTAAAAATACCGTTTCTAAAATAATGAATATTGATTATTATTTAGATAATTCTGGTAAAAAAGTAAAAATAACTAAAAAACATATCGCATCATTAAAAAAAGAATATGATTTTGGTAAAATATTTCGTAATATTGATCCAAAGTCTCAATACTTTTTAGCTGGTATGGATATGTGCAAAAAAAGTTTTGTAATTGATAAATTAAGTGAAGATTTACAAGATGATTTGAATAGTTGTAAATATGATAAAAATAAAACATTAAATGCTTTTAATATTATTATGAAGAAAGGTATTGATTTTGGAAAAATTCTAAGAAAATTA
>PIVQ01001809.1 GCA_003354055.1 Desulfobacteraceae bacterium
ATTTGTGGGGAAAGTGGCTAAGCCTCACGACCTATTAGTACCAGTAAGCTGAACATGTTGCCATGCTTACACACCTGGCCTATCAACCTCGTAGTCTTCGAGGGGTCTTCAGTACTTACTTGTGGGCTTTATGCATAGGTATGGGATATCTAATCTTGAAGTTGGCTTCCCGCTTAGATGCTTTCAGCGGTTACGTGTGGGCTTCAGCCTATCCGTACCCAACTTATACTACCCGCCGGCTTGACCAGCAATGCCGCTGGCGCGACAACTGGAACACCATTGGTTGGTCCATTCCGGTCCTCTCGTACTAGGAACAGATTTCCTCGCCCGATTATAGTCTTTTGGCCTACGCCCACGAAAGATAGGGACCAAACTGTCTCACGACCCATTTATAGAATCGGGCAAACCCAGCTCACGTACCACTGCATCGGCGAACAGCCAAACCCTCGTGTGGGCTTTAGCCTACGCGTGGGCTTTAGCCTATGGGCCCTGCTCCAGCATAAGGATGTGATGAGCCGACATCAAGGTGCCAAACCACCCCGCCGATGAGAACGCCTATGGCGTAAAGCCTGTTACCCATAGCGACTTTTAATATTTTAACCCGATTAAGAAACGCAAAAA
>PIVQ01000944.1 GCA_003354055.1 Desulfobacteraceae bacterium
TGAAAGTGAAAAAGTTGACAGAAATCATTACTTGGATAACTTCCCGTGGCCGAGGTTTACCAGCAGGCGAAACGCCGAAATGCTGGCGGCGACCGAAAAGAAAGTTGTGCAAAGGTATCTTGAAAATACAATTTGAAATAGATGACCGGATTCACTGGTTTTGCCCGGAATGCGCGGATGAAGGTCTTATCGAAGGGTGGCAAGGATTAATATGGAATATGAGTGAAGGGACGATCCACTGAGCATCGCTGACAATAGAATCCCCCCGGGCATGCTTGGGGGGATTTTATAGTGGACCCCAATGTCAAGACAGTTTTTTGCTCAATTTAAGCGTCAAATTTGGATGATTTTCTCGAGAAAGTTTAATCTGGATTTTACAATAGTTTTTGATTTACCACACACGCCAGCGGAGGTGTGACCGGCATGATTATAAACTAGTTGGTGAAAGTCCAATTACAGCCCTGAAAGGAGGGAATGTATAGACAATGGCAAGGGTGCCCGAAGAAACTTTCCATATCTGCCCGAAGAGGGAACATCCGGTGATGGGAAGCCAATGAGGGATCTGAAGGAAGCCGGCGTCAAATTTGCTATCCAAGCTCGGTGCGAACCTCAGGTAGGCCAGGCGGAAAGGGCGAGATACCCTCAATTATCAAAGCCCGATATCCTCTCCGTATTCCGCAGGGTACAAGAGGTGGATGAGCAAAGAAAGTGTATGATCTTACCCGGTGAAGGGCCGTCTGATCTGGGCCGTTGTAACTGCGACAGCCAAGCCCTAAACGGAACAGCAATGTATCCGCTACGGACAGAGGGTCTTCAGATGAAGCCATAGTAGGCGTAAAACCGGTGGCCGTTGAAGATGCGGTGACGTATCTGAGGGTAAAACCATCGGAAAGTGACAGGGATGTCGGAGCCGAAGGGTGGAACATGTGACTGGTATACGGAATCTCAGAATAGCGGTTGAAAGGAGTTTAGCCATAGGAGTTTCCTTTGAAGGGGAATCGTATAATCCTGTGACAACAAAGGAGATGCGGAACGATGACAAAGCAACCCAAAATGAAAAGCAAAATGAGACAAGGTAGCCTGTTCGTTGATGAAAGAAGTCTCTTCGAAAAACTTTGTGATCAGGGCAACCTGTTGACAGGGTTTGAGGCGGTGAAAAGAAACAGTGGTGCATCCGGAATTGATGGGATAACCGTTGAAGAATTTGAAACCCGAATAGATGAAGAGCTGACACAGTTAAAGAAGGATCTTGAAAACTGGAGTTATAAACCAAATCCGGTTAGACGGGTAGAAATACCAAAACCTGGAAATACCGGAGTTCGCCTGCTTGGTGTTCCCTGTATCCGTGACAGGGTGGTGCATGCAACGATAAAGCACCTTCTGGAACCGATAATCGATCCCACATTTTCCGAAAATAGCTATGGCTTTCGTCCTGGCTATAGTCCTCAACAAGCCTTGGAAAAGGCTCAGAAGATAGTAAAAAACGGAAAAGAATACGTGGTGGATATTGATTTGTCAAAATTTTTTGATCGAGTGAATCACGACCGCCTGATCTATCTACTATCCGGTCATGTCACAGACAAGCGTATTTTGCGTTTAGTAGGCATGATACTGAGAAGTGGTGTTATGGTAAAGGGAATGGTAATGCTCACCAGAGAAGGGACAGTCCAGGGCAGCCCGTTAAGCCCACTATTGAGTAATGTGGTGCTTGATGAACTTGATAAGGAACTCGCTCGACGGGGTCTTGAGTTTTGCCGTTACGCCGATGACTGTAATATCTTTGTAAGGTCACCAAAGTCGGCAAATCGGGTGATGGAAAGCATCAGTCGGTTTATAGAACAGAAACTCAAACTGAAAATTAATAGGAAGAAAAGCCGGATCGGTCGATCCTGCGATGTTAAATTCCTTGGAATGACAATAATTGAGGGTACGATAGCAATATCAGCCCAATCAATGAAACGGGCTCTACAAAAGGTCAAAGAACTTACCCCTCGGGGTAGCAACATCCCCCTTGAGCAAACAATCAAGCGCATAAACAGTTGGTATATGGGATGGTCGGGTTATTATCTGATGACCCAGTATCCAAGCCAATTTGCCCGAATTGAAGCTCATGTCAGGAGGCGGTTGCGGGCTCGATTTGTAGATCAACACAATCGGCGTCGTTTCTTATTCAGAAAACTGCGCAAACAAGGCGCATCCCGCAAGTCGATAGCGACAGCATCCTTTTCGAACAAAGGACGCTGGGCATTATCCAGAACAACGGCTTTACATCAAGCGTATCCGAATCGCTGGTTTATTAGCCGATTCGGTCAAGCAATAAGGTCAAAAGACAGGATGAAACATTGGTTTAACATTCATCAATGGGTAAAAGTGACATGAGGAGCCGTGTACGGACCCGTACGCACGGTTCTGTGGGCAGACGGGAGCCAACGGGCTCCCTCTGACCCGATGGCAGGATCCTGCCCTCCCCCTGGGGCTCTACTATATTTTAGGTGGTGAAAAAGTTTTAAAGCTATTTTTTTAACCAAGGTGGGTCAAAATTGGGTTATAAAAGGGGG
>PIVQ01000195.1 GCA_003354055.1 Desulfobacteraceae bacterium
ATCGTGGTCTCCCATGAGATGGGATTTGCCAAAACCGTTGCCCAGAGGGTCATGCTCATGGATGACGGTATGATTTTAGAAGAAAACAACCCCATTGATTTCTTTGAGAATCCGGAACACGAAAGAACTAAGTTCTTCCTAAGCCAGATCCTGCATTAGACTGAATAGAAACAAAAATTTAATGGCTGCCGCCCCTCTGGGACGGCAGCCATTAATATTTGCCCCACCTGCCAAACTTCACTATACCTGTGAAATAACATCACCTCCTGCCGGTAAATTCAACAGATGTCATAGGGCTTTCGTTGACGATCAGAGAAAACACATCCGGCCGGGCATAGTGACCGTCGGCATCCATCACCATGGCAGCTTCCCGTATTGCCTTAAGATTAAGATCCGCAATAAACATTCCTTTGGTTTCAAAGGCGGGGTCGATCACATAAGCCGCATCCGGCCCGATAGCGGTACTGCCGCCGGTCATCAGAAGGGTATCATCTGTTCCTTTAATAGACATAAGCATCGTCCTTGCATCCGGAGCGTCAATATCCAGAGAATCAAACCCGGCCAGCACCTCCCCCTTTGACATCACCGTACCGCAGGCCAGGACGAAACACCGGCCTTCAAAGGCATAGTGCCGGGAGGCCATCTGGTGCAGATCAATTACAGACGGCCACTGTGCCACATGGATGGCCTCCTTTTTGGCATGCATAGCGGCCCGGGCCAGGGGCATCCAGTGTTCCCAGCAAATCAGCCCCCCTATGATGCCGGCATCTGAAGATATGGTATTCAGAGTGGATCCGTCTCCCCATCCCCAGATCAGTTTTTCATTATAAGTGGGCATAAGCTTTCGATGGATCACAGGAACTTCACCTGATTTGAAGCAAAAGACCATGGTATTGTACAGCGTGTTCCCGTCAATTTCGTGACAGCCCATGACAAGATCTACCCGGTTTTTCACTGCCATCTGAGCCAACATCTGAATATGCGTCTTTTCCACGGCATTGTCGCAAAGAATCCTGTACAGGGATGTGGCACCTGGGTGGTTCCACATGGCAGCCTCCCCGGCATTGTCCAGCCAAACCGGGTATCCGGGCAGCCAGGTTTCAGGAAACACCACCAGCCCTGCGCCTCTTAGAGCGGCCTTTTCGATCAACGTTTCCGCCTTATCCAGACTGGCCGTAAGGTTGAAAAAAACAGGGGGTTCCTGAACCAAAGCAACAGGGATCGATTTGATATCATTCATAAGTATGCTGTCCTTTTCTAATTGAGATAGGCTGTATTTTTATCCACATACCAGATTAGGAACGGTTTTTGCAAACTTTACCTTAGTACAGCTCGAACCGATGATATATAAAAAAGGACAAACGATGAAGCATGCTAAAGGAGATTTGATTGAACTTGCCCTGGCAGGTAAATTTGATGTCATCATTCACGGCTGCAATTGTTTTTGTACCATGGGGGCAGGTATTGCGCGACAGATTCGGGATACATTCCCCCAGGCCTATGAAGCGGATCTGACAACCCTCGCAGGAGACATAGAAAAACTTGGGTCCTATACCAAAGCCCGTGTGACGGTACTGGGCAACACTCTTTTTATCATCAACGGCTATACACAATACCACTATGAAGGAGACGGTGTGCTGGCGGATTATGACGCCATTGACACCCTGTTTCGTCAACTTAAAACAAAGTTTGAAGGACTACGTTTTGGATATCCCAAAATCGGCGCAGGACTTGCCAATGGAAATTGGGATACCATAGCCAAGATTATCAACAGGGCTCTGGATGGAGAAGACCATACCCTGGTAACGTTTAACCGCTGACAATTTTTTGGCAGATATTTTTTTTATGGTTTGCAAATTCACCGGTTCTGTCTTAAAACTAAGACCAAAATCATGATAGTTCCAATTACTGAACAATGTTAAACAAACAACGCTAAACTTAAAAGAGCATACAATGATTCGAACAGGCATAGCAGGCGCATCCGGGTACACCGGGGTTGAATTGGTAAAATTATTATCAAATCATCCCGAGGCCAGTTTGGAGGTGATCACCTCCAACTCATACAATGGTAAGGCATTAACGGATATTTTCCCCTCCATGCGAGGATTTGAGTCCCTGATCTGTGAGGAATTCAATGCCAAAAACCTGGCCTCCCGGGTGGATGTGATGTTCCTGGCCCTGCCCCATAAAGTCTCCATGGACTTTGCCCCGCAATTAATCGAACAGGGAATTCGGGTGGTGGATCTGTCCGCAGACTTTAGGTTTACTGACCCACAAGCCTATGAAGGCGCCTACCAGCCCCATTCGGCATTGGACCTGTTAAGTGAAAGCGTATACGGCCTTTGCGAGTTATTCAGGGATAAAATTAAAACAGCCAGAATTATAGGTAACCCGGGATGCTATCCCACCTCAATCCTCCTGGCATTGATACCACTGATAAAAGAAAACCTTATATCTGTTGAAGGATTGATTTCAGATTCCAAATCAGGGGTCAGCGGCGCAGGCCGTTCCCTCGCTCTGGGCACCCATTATTGTGAGGTGAATGAATCTTTTACGGCTTACAAGGTGGGAAACCACAGGCATACCCCGGAGATTTGCGAGCTCTTAAGCCAGACTGCAGGAAAACCGGTAAACCTGACCTTTGTACCTCATCTTGTGCCGGTCACCCGGGGTATGGTCTCCACCATTTATGCCACAGTGAATCCAGGGGTAACCATTGAAAGAGTCAGAACAGCCTATGACACCTATTATAAGGATGAACCATTTGTCCGGTTATTAAAAGAAGGTGCATTCCCGGCCATGTCGCATGTTCGGGGCACCAATTGCTGTGATATCGGCTGCCATCTGGATGCCTCAACAGGCCGTCTGGTTCTGGTATCTGCTATTGACAACCTGCTCAAAGGCGCTGCCGGGCAGGCCGTCCAAAATATGAATATCATGTGCGAAATCGATGAAGAAACCGGTCTCAATGCTGTACAGACCCCATTATAGAGGACAATAATTGCTTGACATGAACAGGATTTTATTTATAAGAGAGTATAGATGAAAAAACGAATCAAAATATGGTTTCATTCCGGCGGTAGCTCAGATATCAGGGAAGTCTCTCTTAGAAAACCGTTTGCATTATTTTTCATTTTTTTAATGTTGGGGGCAATTGGAGGAATCTCGTACCTGGGATATGATTATTACCTGTTAAAACAAATAGCCTTTGACAACGGCTCCTTAAATCAGACCATTGTGTCCCAGACCGGAGAAATCCAGAATCAAAGGCAGCAGGTGCAAACCTTTGCCAAAGAGATTGAAGTGCTCAAAGAGCAGGTCAGAAATCTGGCCACGCTGGAGGATCAGGTCAGATTGATTGCCGATATCCAGAAAACCGGCAACTCATCCGGGCTTATCGGTATCGGCGGAATTCCTGAAAATGACCTGGACCAGGATCTTCCTCTGGAAACCCGTCACAACAATCTGATCAGAGAAATGCACCAGCAGGTGGACCAGACCCAAACCGCCGCCAACAAGAAAACCCTGGACTTCCAGGATCTGATCAGCAAGCTTGAAAAGAAAAAAAATCTTCTGGCATCCACCCCGTCCATCAAACCGGTTAACGGATGGATCACCTCAAGGTTTGGATATCGGAAATCCCCATTTACAGGTAAGCGTAGCTTTCACTCCGGTCTTGATATTTCCAACCGACCCGGTACCGAAATCATTGCGACAGCCAACGGCAAGGTGACTTATGCGGCCAGAAAGATGTATTTCGGCAATCTTATAGTCGTTGACCATGGCTACGGCAAAGTAACCAAATATGCCCATTGCAAGGAGATTCTGGTTAAACGCGGCCAGAAGGTCAAACGGGGAGAAGTCATTTCAACGGTCGGAAATACCGGCCAGAGTACCGGCCCCCATCTTCATTACGAAGTCCGTATCAACGGTGCACCGGTCAATCCTCTAAAATATATTCTTAATTAATCATCCGCCCTTCTCCCATTGATCCTGCTACCCTATTCTTTAGGATCAAAATTTTTATTTTTTTTATTTTATTTTCCAGATTAATGCTTATATGTTGTACAGGCAAGTTGAATATTTCAGAATTAACCACAGCAATTATAGACAGGTAAGGCTTACATGGTATTCAAATTTATCACAAAAATGTTTGGCTCAAATAATGACCGGATACTTAAAAAAATTCAGCCCATGATTGACGAAATTAACGCCCTGGAACCTGAGATCCAGGCGTTATCAGATACCCAGATGGCTGAGAAAACGGACGAATTTAAAGGTCGGTTAACTCAAGGTGAAACCCTGGATGATATCTTACCCGAGGCCTTTGCCCTGGTCAGGGAAGCCTCTGTCAGATCCCTTGAAATGCGGCATTTTGATGTTCAGCTCGTCGGCGGCATTGCCCTTCACAACGGCACCATTGCTGAAATGAAGACCGGCGAGGGTAAAACTTTGATGTCCACCCTGCCCGCCTATTTAAACGCCCTGAGCGGCAAAGGGGTTCACATTGTTACGGTCAATGATTACCTTGCGAAACGTGATGCTGAGTGGATGGCCCAGTTATACAATTTCTTAGGTCTTTCAGTCGGGGTGATTCTCCATGATATGAGTTCCCAGGAACGAAAAGACGCCTATGCTTCCGATATCACATACGGAACCAACAACGAGTTCGGTTTTGACTATCTGCGGGACAATATGAAATTTGAGCAGGAAGACCTGGCCCAGGGCAATCTGAACTTTGCCATTGTGGATGAGGTTGACTCCATTCTCATTGACGAGGCCAGAACGCCCCTAATCATTTCCGGTCCGGCGGAAAAATCCACCCATTTCTATACTGACGTGAATACCATTATCCCGGCCTTTAAAAACGACACGGATTATACTCTGGATGAAGAAGCCAAAGCAGTGTCCCTGACCGATGAGGGTATTGCCAAAGGGGAAAGCCTGCTCAGTGTGGACAACCTCTATGACCCTGCAAACATAGAAATCCTTCACCATTTGAACCAAGCCCTCAAGGCCCACACCCTGTTCAAACGGGATACGGATTACATCGTTAAAAACGATCAGGTGATGATTGTGGACGAGTTTACCGGCCGCCTCATGACCGGCCGCCGATACAGTGAAGGCCTTCACCAGGCCCTGGAAGCCAAGGAAAATGTAAAAATTGAAAATGAAAACCAGACCCTGGCTTCAATTACCTTTCAGAACTATTTTCGGATGTACAACAAATTATCGGGCATGACCGGTACAGCGGAAACCGAGGCGCCTGAGTTCAAGAAGATATACAACCTGGAGGTATTGGTCATCCCCACCCACAGATCCATGATCAGGGCCGACATGCCGGATTTGATCTATAAAACCCGAAAAGAAAAATATGATGCTGCCATTCAAGAGATCAAAGCGCTCCACAAAAAAGGGCAGCCGGTGCTGGTGGGCACCATTTCCATTGATGTGTCGGAAGATTTACATAGACAATTAAAGAAAATGGGCGTTCCCCACAATGTACTCAATGCCAAACACCACAAGGCTGAGGCTGAAATCGTTGCCAATGCAGGTCAAAAAGGGGCTGTTACCATTTCAACCAATATGGCCGGCCGTGGTACGGATATCAAGCTGGGCGAAGGGGTTAAGGAATTAGGAGGCCTCCATATTCTTGGTACCTCCCGTCATGAATCCAGACGGATCGATAATCAGCTTCGGGGCCGTTCCGGCCGTCAGGGCGATCAGGGCAGCTCTCGGTTTTACCTGTCTCTGGAAGATGATCTGCTCAGGATATTCGGCGGAGACAGGATCCATGCCGTCATGGACCGCTTAGGTATCGAAGAAGGTGAGCACATTGAGCATAAGTTTATCTCCAAAGCCATTGAAAATGCACAGTCCAAGGTAGAAGGACATAACTTTGAAATCAGAAAGCACCTCCTGGAATATGACGATGTCATGAACCAGCAGCGGGAGGTAATTTACCGCCAGCGCAGACAGGCCCTTGAAGAGTCCGATCTGAAACAGGTGGCGCTCGATATGATCGAAGACATGGCCTATGAAGTGGTTGAAGGATTTGCCCCGGAAAAAACACCCATTAAAGACTGGGACCTCAAGGCTCTGGACAATGAAATCAAACGGGTGTTTAACATGGCCCTGTCCATGGATACAGCTGTGGCAGACAACTACGCAGCCGACCAGGTATCGGAACTATTGTTTGATACTGCCAAAGATCAATATCTTGGCAAGGCAAATCTGATCGGTGATGATCAGATGCGGCAGCTTGAACGGTTCATCATCCTTCAGACCGTGGATACCCGGTGGAAAGAACATCTGTTGAACATGGATCACCTCAAAGAAGGCATCGGCCTTCGTGGCTATGCCCAACAGGATCCCCTTCGGATCTACAGAAAAGAAGGCTTTGAGATGTTCCAGGACCTGATGGAGCGGATCAAAGAAGAGGTGGTGGATATTCTATTTAAAATACAAATTGCCTCCCCCAGCCAGGTTGATGAAATGAAAAAGGAAGAACAGCAGGACCTGACCTTTTCCCATTCAGATGAACCCAGCCTGAAAAAACCGGTAAAACGGACGGCCGAAAAGGTTCAAAGAAATGACCCCTGCCCCTGCGGCAGCGGTAAAAAATATAAAAAATGCTGTATGGGTTAGGAAGGTAGATATGACGTCCACGGACTCAAGAACCAAGCCTACGATTTCATCACGGTCTAAGGAAGATCTTCCGCCCATGTATAAAGTCCTGCTGCATAATGACGATTATACAACTATGGAGTTTGTAATAGAAATTCTGGTCCGTGTATTCGGAAAATCACTTGAAAAAGCGACACAAATAATGCTTAATGTACATAATAAGGGTAAGGAAGTTTGCGGTATTTATCCAAGGCAAATTGCAGAGACCAAAGTTGCCGCCGTCCACAGTCTGGCCGGTAAAAACGGGTTTCCCTTAAAAAGTACAATGGAAAAGGAGTAAGCGAATTATGATAAGCAAAGAACTCAGTACAGCTCTCGGTTTTGCTGTTCGGGAAGCAAAAAAAAGAAGGCATGAGTATGTATGTGTTGAGCATGTTCTTTACGCCATCCTTAACCATGAAACCGGACTTGAAACCATTGAAAAATGCGGGGGAAGCCCTGATCAGATCAAAGAAGAACTTGAACGCTTTTTTGATGAGAAACTGACAAAAATCGATTCAAAAGATGAGTATGTTCTTCAGCAGACCATCGGGTTCCAGCGTATGATCCAACGGGCCATAAACCATGCCCGTTCCGCTGAAAAATCAGAGGTCAATCTCGGGGATATCCTGGCCTCCATTTTCCAGGAGAAAGATTCCCATGCTGCATTTTATCTGGAAGCAGAGGGGATTACCCGCCTGGATGTACTCAAACATATTTCCCACGAAAACGGGACAGAAAAAAAAGAAAAACTCGATGAAAATTTGAGCCAAAAAATGTTTCCCCAGGCTGACCCGAAAACCAAACGTCAGAAGAAAAAAGATCCCCTGGCGTCTTTCACGGCAGACCTGCTGAAAAAGGCCCAGAACGACAAAATCGATCCGTTGATCGGCAGGGAAGATGAAACCGACCGGATAATGCAAATACTCTGCCGCCGCCGGAAAAACAACCCGATTCTGGTTGGGGACCCGGGGGTAGGTAAAACCGCTATTGCAGAAGGCCTGGCCTTAAAAATCAACGATAAGTCCGTGCCCGATCTTCTGGAGGCCTGCGAACTCTACTCCCTGGATATGGGTGCCCTTCTGGCCGGAACAAAATACAGGGGAGATTTTGAGCAGCGGCTCAAGGATGTTATCAATGCACTGGAAAAAAAGGATAACGCCCTGCTGGTGATCGATGAAATTCATACTGTTGTGGGAGCGGGTGCGACCACATCCGGCTCTATGGATGCGTCCAACATCCTGAAACCGGCCCTGTCTTCGGGAGACATCAAATGTATCGGCACCACCACCTATGAGGAATACAAGAACCACTTTGAAAAAGACCGGGCCTTTTCCAGGAGGTTTGAAAAAATAGAGGTATCCGAACCCAGCGTTGATGAAACCACTGAAATTTTAAAAGGTCTTCGTCCCTATTATGAAGAGCATCACGGCCTGAAATATCCGGATAAATCCATGGAAGCAGCTGCCTATCTCTCGGATAAATATATCAATGATCGGTTCCTGCCGGACAAGGCCATTGATGTCATTGACGAAACAGGAGCCTTTCTGCGCCTCAAAGGCCAGGGAAAACGCAAGAACGTCAGTGCCAAAGACATTGAAAGTATTGTTGCCAAAATAGCCAAGGTGCCGGTTTCAAGTGTGACCTCCGTAGACAAGTCAAATCTGGAATCTCTACCTGACAAACTGTTTAAAGTGATTTACGGCCAGGATGATGCCATCCAGACCCTGACAACTGCCATCAAACGGTCCAGAGCAGGTTTAGCCGCACCGGACCGGCCAATCGGCTCCTTTTTGTTCATGGGTCCGACGGGTGTGGGCAAAACAGAGGTGGCCAAACAGCTGGCAGCAAACATGGGTATTGAATTTCTCAGGTTTGACATGAGTGAATACATGGAAAAACATGCGGTATCCAGACTTATCGGTGCGCCTCCCGGTTATGTAGGCTTTGACCAGGGCGGGATTCTGACCGACAATATCCGCAAGTTCCCCCACTCGGTCCTGCTTCTGGATGAAATTGAAAAGGCCCATATGGACCTCTACAATATCCTGCTCCAGGTGATGGATTATGCCACCCTCACGGACAACAACGGAAAATCCGCGGATTTTCGGAATGTCATCATCATCATGACCTCCAATGCCGGTGCCAGAGAAATGAGTGCCAATTCAATCGGTTTCGGTTCCCAGACCGCCGATGCTGACAGTAAAGGCTTCAAGGCCGTTGAAAAGACCTTCAGCCCTGAATTCCGCAACCGGCTCGACGGGATTGTCCAGTTCAACCATCTGTCTGAAAAGGTTATGGAGTTGATCGTGGATAAAAACATGAGAGAACTTAAAGAGATGCTCAAGGTCAAGGGAATATCCCTGACCTATTCTTCCAAAGCCCGGACCCATCTAGCCCGCAAAGGCTATGATCCAAAGTTCGGAGCCCGTCCCCTGGCCCGTATTATTCAGACTACCATCAAGGACAAACTCACGGATGAGATTCTGTTCGGCAAGCTGGAAAAGGGTGGCAAGTTTTCAATCGGGCTGAAGAAAGACGAGCTGACCTTTAATTTCAAATCCAGCTAATGCCTCTGTTCAGGTTATCCGACCGAATAGAATTCCCACCGGCATGGCTTGCACGTTCTGACGGTCTCCTCTGTATCGGAGGAGACCTTGAACCGCAACGCCTGGTCCTGGCCTACCAAAACGGTATCTTTCCATGGTTCTCCAGCAATGAGCCCATTCTCTGGTGGTCTCCGGACCCAAGACTTATACTTAACCCAAATGACATCCGGATCTCCCGGAGTTTGAAAAAAAAGATAAAAAAAAACATCTTTGATATCCGGGTTAACACGGCCTTTGAACAGACGATTAAGGCCTGCTCCCACCCAAGGCAGAACAAGGAGGAGGGCACCTGGCTTATCGACGGGATGATAGAGGCCTATATCGACCTTCATAAAATGGGATATGCCCATTCTGTGGAAGCCTGGTTTGAGGATTGCCTGGTGGGCGGGCTGTACGGCGTCAGCATCGGCAGATCCTTTTTCGGAGAGTCCATGTTCAGCCGGAAACCGGATGCCTCAAAAATAGCCCTGGTGGCCCTGGCAAAACATCTGGCTTCCTATCATTTTGACGTGATCGACTGCCAGGTGACAACAGACCATTTGCTCAGTATGGGTGCCATGGAGATTCCCAGGGACAATTTTCTGGATATCCTGAGCCACTCCATTGGCGCAAAAGTTCCTGCGAATGTCTGGGCGCATGGCCAACGGCTTGACCCTGAATTGAATCCAGGATCTAATCCGGCACCCACCCGGGCAAAGCCTGCCGGAATTCCCCCTGAACCTGTTATACGAGAGGTTATTGATGAACCCCTGTCCCTCAAATAAAGATATACAGAACGCTATTTGCATCCTGGGACTTCCCCTTGATACCAACAGTTCTTACAGAAAAGGTCCGGCCATGGCACCGGCCAGAATCCGTGAGTGCTATTTCAGTGACTCTTCAAACCTATGGACGGAAACCGGCATTGATCTGGGCGCCCTGGATCTCCTTTATGATGTAGGAGATGTGGATTGCTCAGATCATGCTTTTGAAGCCATCACCCGGGAGATTGCGAAATTGCTTGGCAGTGGGAATCATGTCATAACTCTGGGCGGAGACCACTCTGTCACTTTTCCGGTGGTTCAGGCATATACCAACGCATATCCGGACCTGAACATTCTCCACCTGGATGCCCATCCGGATTTGTACGATAGTCTGGACAAAAATCCCCTATCCCACGCCTGCCCCTTTGCCAGAATCATGGAAAAGGGATTGGCCGGCCGTATGGTCCAGGCCGGCATACGTACCATGAACGGCCACCAGAGGGAACAGGCCGACAAATTCAACGTTGAGGT